>JAPLVF010000008.1 GCA_026397255.1 Candidatus Beckwithbacteria bacterium
TCAGTTTCATTAAATTTTTGTAGCCGGTTTCGTTTTTGGCCAAAAGCAACTGATGGTAGGTGGATTTTTGCGCGCCCATGGATTTATCGGACATATTGAGCGTGGTTAAGTAGCCTTCAACTCCGATAATCGGCTTAATCCCGATTTTTTTGGCAGCATTAAAAAATTTCACGGCGCCGTACATGGCGCCATGATCGGTAATCGCTAACGCCGACATTTTTTTATCGTGGGCGGTTTGCAGGAGTTCGTCAATTTTACTTAAACCATCGAGGAGTGAATATTCGGTATGAACGTGTAAATGAACAAAATCTTTCATGAGCTAATCTTATTTTCTTTACAGTCACTTGGCAAGACCTGCAGGTTCTCTCCCTGTAGGTACTCCCCGTAGGTGGGAAAGCAGGAGTTTTTGGATAAGCTGGGGAGCGGATTTACCATAAGTTTGACGCATGACCTGGCCGACTAAGAAACCTAAAACACTGCTTTTCCCGGCTTGATACTTTTTAACAGCGTCGGTATTTTCTTTTAAGACCTGATCAATAATTTTCTGATCAACTGATTGAGTAGTTGTTTTTAACTGACCGCTAAACGGCTTAGTTAAATCGATTTTTTTGTTAATAATCAAGTTGGCTAAATTGGTTGGATTGGTCTCAGCCGCATACTGATGAAAATAAGTTAGTTTTTGACTGTCTTTTACCAAAGCTTTGGCTTGGGTTTCGTTTAAACCAAATTTTTTCACTAAATCAGATAGGTGTTCGTGAGGCAGTTTGGGCAATTGGCGGCGAATTAATTCGATGTCCTTGTCAGTAAATTCCAGCGGCGGAATGTCCGGCTCGGGAAAATAACGATAATCTTGCGCGGATTCTTTAACTCTTTGAGTGTAGGTTTCTTTTTTTAAATCATCATAACCGCGGGTTTCCTGAGTGGGAGTAATCCCCTCTTGTAAAAGAGAGGATTGGCGGTTGAGTTCATAGTTAATGGCCGCTTCGACAAAGCGAAAAGAGTTTAAGTTTTTAACTTCAACTTTGTAGTTAGCTAATTTTTTAGGATTGTCAGTTAAAGAGATATTGGCTTCCAAACGCATGGAGCCTTTTTCCATGTCGCAGTCGGAGATTTTTAAGGCTCTGACCAACTCATGCAGTTTTTTTAAAAATTCTTTAGCCTCTTTGCCTGAAGTGATGTCAGGCTCAGTAACAATTTCGGTTAAAGGCACGCCGGAGCGATTAAAATCAACTAAAGTCACATCTTGGCCGTTAACTTTTTTGTGAATTAATTTAGCGGTGTCTTCTTCCTGATGAATCCGGGTAATACGGATCTTTTTGCCGGAATCTAAAGTCAGATAGCCATTGACACAAAGCGGCTGATCGTACTGGGAAATCTGGTAACCTTTGGGTAAGTCCGGATAAAAATAGTGTTTGCGGTCAAACTTGGAAATTTTATTAATTTGGCAATTAAAGGCTAAACCTAAAAGAATGGTCCAGTCGATGGCTTTCTTATTGGGAACAGGTAAAGCGCCGGGTAAACCTAAACAAACCGGGCAAGTCTGGGTATTCGGCTTTTTGGCAAAATGATCAGCCGGACAGCCGCAAAACATCTTAGAGTTGGTCTTTAACTCGACGTGAACTTCGATGCCAATGGTCGGTTGTAAATTTTTCATAGTTTTGGTTTTTGTAAATGCCAGTTGGTAATAGCTTGATACTCTTCCCCTAACTTAAACAGAGACGGTTCGCTCCAGCGCGGACCAATCAACTGCATGCCAACCGGCAGATTATCTTTGGTAAAACCAGCCGGTAAAGCTAAAGAAGGCAGGCCGGCCAAACTGGCCGGAGCGGCATAGATGTCTGCAAGATACATGGCTAAGGGATCGGCTGATTTTTCACCGATTTTAAACGGGGGCATCGGCGCCACCGGGGCCAAAACAATATCTACCTGCATAAAGACTTTAATAAAGTCGTTAATAATCAGTGTTCTAACCTTGGCGGCTTTTTCATAAAATTTAGCCGAATAGCCGGCGGAAGAAGCAAACGAACCTAACATAATTCTTCTTTTAGCTTCCGGCCCGAAATAAGACCGGTCCTGGCCATAGCGAATGCCGTCAAAGCGAGCCAGATTGGAACAGGTTTCCGTCGGAGCAATCAGATAATAGGCGGCAATACCGTAAGCCGAATGGGGCAAAGAAACGGTTTTTAACACATAGCCACTTTTCTCGAAAAGTTGGGCGGCGATGTTAATCAGTTTTTTAATTTCTGGATTTAATCCCTCGCTAAAAAATTCTTCAGGCAAACCAATAGTGGTAATTTTTTTAGTGACTGATTTGTCTCTGGCCGGACTTTGACTGGTAGGGTCAGCCGGATCAGGAGAGGCAATTTTGTCAAAAACCTGGCGGAGTTTGGTCACTGACCGGGCAAATAAACCCGGACAATCAAGACTACTGGCAAAAGCAATGACGCCGTAACGACTGAGGGCGCCGTAAGTGGGTTTTAGACCGCAAACATTAGTAAAGTTTGCCGGCATCCTAATTGAACCGCAGGTATCAGTGCCGGTAGCAATCTCGACATCGTTGGTGGCTACGGCCACGGCGCTGCCGCTGGAAGAGCCACCCGACACCCGGGATAAATCCCAGGGATTTTTGGTGGGCCCAAAGTCAGAGTTCTCCCCGCTGGAACCATGTCCCCAGGCATCTTCGTTCAGCTTATTTTTTACCACATAACCCAACTTTTCCAGTTGTTTAATCACGGTGGCCGAATATTGGGGTTTAAACCCTGATAAAACCGCTGAGCCGGCGGTTGTTTCAATTCCCTTGGTGCAAAATAGATCTTTTAACCCTAAATTTCCCCGGGGATCAACTTGAGTCAAAATCGCGTTGTATTTGTCTATTTGCCGGCGTTTAACCAACTCAGGGTTCAGTTTTTTAGGACTCTCCCCAAAAACATGAGCGGTGACAAAATATCCCTGATAAGTTTTTTTTGCCTGAGATAAAGCTTCTGTTTGAGTTAAGCCGCGGTTGTCGGGAAGATCTTCACGCCAAACATTGACGGTATTATCTAACGTCTGATAAGTGGGTCGGATATCGTCAGTGTTGACTTTATTTAAAGTATCAATATACTCTAAGATTCCCTGAAGCTGCTGGGTGTAAAGTTTAATTTCCGCTTCGGTCAGGACCAAATTCCCCAGCTTAGCAATATGTTTAACTAATTGGCTGTCAACTTTCATTGACTTATCTTAGCAAATCAGGGCCAGTTTGTCTTCTCTCGGCGGCTTTTTGGCGTTTGTAGGCGATAACATTTTCCAGTTGTTTTTTGGCAGCACCTGCTTCTTCTGACCAAGGATAGTATCTTTGGCTTACTTGGTTTCGCCAAACTATTCCCATATGTTCTTGGAAGGTGCTTGAATGTTTTAAAATAGCTGACTCACTTTCCGATAATAATTGTTCGTTTTTAGCTAATTGTTGTCTAATTTTGCCTGTCAGAAAAAAATATGTGTATTTAAGTAAATTAAGAGAGTCTATTTCATTTATCTTAACTACAACTTCCTCTAGCGGTCTTTTTACATCGTCTTTAGTTAACTCATAATAGAATTGTAAAGAAGCTCTGTAGACTTGGTTGCGGCGTTGTTTAATAGCCTGTTCAAACACCCAATGGCTAAATTCTTCTACGCCAATATCGATTAGATGTGTTGATGGGTGCTTATCGCTTAAATGCTTTTGCAGCCATGGTTCTCCGGCAACAACGCATCTCGGGCCGTAAGTTATACTGGTTCGGACTGCGGCAGAGACTTCGTCGCTTTGGTCGATTCTTAAAGCAGGATACGGGTATTTTCCAGAATTAGGGAATACTTGTTGGGCTAGGTAAAAGCCAAAAGTAAGATCCCTAAATGGCTCAATTAGATTATGGCTTGTTGTGGGAACGTCTAGAATTGTAGAAACAATTTTTTCCTCGGCAAACTGTCCTTCCGGAGATAATTTCCACTGATTAAATAAGCTGGCTAGTTCTTCCGGCGAAGAACAAACTTCGTGCCCGGTTAAACTCTCTACCTTGTCCATGATTAGATTATTATATCAAACCATCTCGTGCAAGGCTTTAATCCGTTCGGCTACCGGTGGGTGGGTGTTAAAAAGATTGGTAAGAAAGGCTTTTTTCTTGAAAGGATTAACAATATAAAGGTGGGCGGTGGCTTTGTTGGCGGCTTCCAAAGGTTCTGAATCTTTAGAAATCTTTGCCAAAGCCCGGGCCAAACCATCAGGAAAACGGGTAATTTTCACACCGGAAGCATCAGCTAAAAATTCCCGGCGGCGGGAAATAGCTAACTGGATTAATTGAGCAATTAAGGGTGATAGTAAGGCCAAAACCAAACCTAAAACAAAAAAAATCAGCTGTAATTGATTATTCCCCCGATCATTATCGTGCCGGCTCCTCCCCCAGAACATTGACCGCAAAAACCAATCCGCCAGTAAAGTGACCAGACCGACCAGAATGGTAACGATGGCCATTAAACGCGTGTCGTAGTTCTGGATATGGCTCAATTCATGAGCAATCACACCTTCCAGTTCGGTTCGGTCAAGTTTAGCCAGTAAACCGGTGGTAGCACAAATCACGGCATGCTGGGGATCCCGGCCGGTAGCAAAGGCATTAGGGGCAGTGTCGTCAATGACATAAAGCTGGGGCAAAGGTTGGCGGGTAGCCAAACAAAGATTTTGGGTAACGGTATAAAAATTAAAGTCCTGTTTCCGGTCAGCCGGACGGGCACGGGAAATCCCTAAAATGATTTTATCGCCGTAATAATACGAGCCTAAACTCATTAAGCCGGAAAAAATTAAAGCCAGGCCAATCCAGGAAGCGCCGTAACCGCTGGCCCGGCCCAAAATATAGGCAACTAAAGTAATAAAGCCGATAAACAAAAAAATTATTAGAGCGCTTCTCCGCTTATTAGCATCCACTTGTTCGTAAACGTTTAGCATGACTAAAGTTCGACTGAAGGGGTTTTCGTGTCCGCCGAACTAACCTCCAAAGCTTGATCCATATCCCCGGTTTTTAGACCTTCTTTGGCCTGAAACTTAAATAAAGCCGCAACCCAAGAGGAGGGAATCGTAGCCATCATGGTGTTGTAGTCAGCGGTTAAGTCAATTAAGGTCCGACGGGAATACATTACTTTGTCGGCCGTATCCCTTAACTCATTCATTAAATCCTGAGTCGGACCGGCGGCTTTTAACTCGGGCGTGCTTTCAAAAACAGCGCTAATGCCCCCTACGGCTGACTGCAGCTGACTGGCGGCATCAACCATTTTTTGGGAACTGCCGGATTTTAAGGCTGATAAAATGCTTTTGCGGGCGTCAGTAATTTTAGTCAAGGCAGTTTGTTCATGCTTAAAATAGCCTTCAACCGAGGCAACTAAGTTAGGAATTAAGTCGGCTTGACGTTTCAGCTGGTTACCAATTTCTTGGATCGAGGCTTTAATCCTGACCTCAGTCGTTTTAAATTTATTGAAGGTTGAGAATAGATAAAGAACGATAATAACAAGCAAGATTGGTATAATAATCATAAACTGCCTACTGGAACAAGCTTAATACCAAACCGCTGGATTGTAAAGAATTAATTAGTTATAATGTTTCCGAAGTTGGGACCGTAGCTCAATTTGGTTAGAGCGCTGCCCTGTCAAGGCAGAGGTCGCCGGTTCGAGCCCGGTCGGTCCCGCCTACGTTTCGCTTCGGCGGGCAGGCCCGCCAAATTCTATTTCTGCCCAGAAAGAGAGGTAAGTAATAATGATTAATTTAAAAACTTTTTTTAAGAGTTTAAGAATGAACGAACAGAAACTCAGCACTGTCTTGGGCGCAGTAGTGGTAATAATTGTCGGTGTTTTAATTTACAACTATTTTGCCGCGGTTAACCAAACCGGAAAAATCAGCGAAATTGCTGAGCAGACAACCGAACAGCCGAAAACTCACACTGTGGCCAAAGGTGAACATCTCTGGAATATTAGTGTTAAATATTACAACGATGGCTATAAATGGACGGAAATTGCCAAAGCCAACAATTTAGCCAACCCGGATAAAATTGAAGAGGGACAGGTTTTAACTTTACCTCAAATCGAAAATCAACAACTGACAACGATAGCTGAATCTGTTACTGAACAAACAAATTATCCAAGTGAATATACTGTGAAAACAAGTGACAGTTTATGGAAAATCAGTGTAGCGGTTTACGCTGACGGCTACCAATGGAGTAAAATCTGGGAGGCAAACAAGACAAAAATTACTAATCCGGATATAATTGAAACCGGAATGGTTTTAACTATTCCCAGATAAAAGTGCGCGGGATTAGTTGAGCGGTTCAATGCCACCTTCCCAAGGTGGAGAGAGGGGTTCAACTCCCCTATCCCGCTCTTGTGGATTTTAATGTTCTGTAAATTCTATAAACGTTTCCATTGCTGACGCCAGTATTCTTACAGTTCCTCCGATTGGAATCGTGGCTTTGGGATCGGTATGACCAAAATCAGCATTGGCAATGATTGGAATATTTTTAAGCTCTCTTTTAGATCGCAAAATATAAACTAATTGTTCTTCTGTCATTGTGTTTGGTTGAAATCTTCCCAAGACTAAACCACGAATCTTAAATCCTTTCTGCTGAACCAGTGATTGCAGATTCCGATCGAATTGCGACGGATTGGAAAATTTGGCCTCCTCAATAAAAAGGATTGCCTCATCCATCTTGGGAAAATATTCAGTTCCCTGAAGTAAATTAAGGGTACATAAATTAGAGCTGATAACCGTCCCTTCGGCTGTTCCCTCATGTATTACCAATAAACCTTGATTTTTAATCAAATGTCTATCTTCCTGATTGACGGACCATTTATCATCGCTCCAATGCGAACTCTGTTCCAGAAGAAATGGCTGGTTATCCATGACGGCTTTTTGAAAATGTTCTTTGGTATAGTCAAAATGATATTTTTGGCCAAAAAAGATAAAATGAGGTCCGGAATAGGTCACTAAACCAGTTTGGGAAAATATCGCGTTGTTAAGGGCGTCAATATCGGAAAAACCGCAGAAGACTTTAGGATGAGTTTTAATCAAATCCCAGTCTAAATACTGGAGTAATTGATTGGAATTCCAACCGCCGATCACCGTCAATATGCCTTTAACACTTGGATCTAAAAAAGCCTCATGAATATCTGCCACTCTTGATTCAATCGGGGAAGACCGAAATAAGTCGTGTTCATGAACGTGATCACCATAGGTAACCGTTAACCCCATATTTCCCAATGTTTTCTCTGCCAATTGTTGAACGTCTTTATTGGTAATTGATAATGACCAAGAGGGAGCAATCACTCGGATAGTATCCCCGCGATGTAATTTTTCAGGAATACTTCGTTCGATCATCATATTAAGTCAAGATATTAAAAATCTTTCCTTGTTTGTAAATAATTCTTTTAACCTTAAGGTCTTTAAGTTCGTTAGCCAGCCCCGGATCGGCTTTTAGGATAGCCATAATTTCTTCTTGGGTATATTCCACTCCAGCTGGTTGAGGAATTGTTCCCTTAACTTTACCGTTAATCATCACCGGAAGAGAGATTGTCTGGCCTATTCCTTTATCAGCGATTGCCTGCGGCCATTCAGACTGATGAATACTGTAGCGATTCCCGACACGCTCCCACAACTCCTCAGCGATAAACGGCGCAAAAGGCGCCAAGAGTTTCAAAAACGTTTCATAAGATTGATGGCTGATTTTTCTGGATTGTTCAATAAAATTGAGATATTTCATAAAGTCGCTGACGGCTACATTATATTTTCCGGCTTCAATCGCGCCGGTGATACGATCAATGAGGATATTGGTTGTCTTTATCTCTTCAGCTGATGGGTTTTCATCGTAAACTTTTTGTGGTAATTGCCAAACTTTATCCACAAACCGGCGTGGGCCGACCAAGGCCTTATTATCCCAAACCTTTGATTGTTCCAATGGCCCCAAAAACATTTCGTATAGCCTTAGGGCATCACTGCCAAACTCATTGGCAACGTCCAAAGGGTTAACCGCATTACCCCATCTTTTGCTCATCTTCCGGCCGTCAGCCCCTAAAATCATCCCCTGATGTGTCAACTTGGTAAACGGTTCGTTAAAATTGATTACTCCTAAATCATATAGCACTTTGGTGATAAACCGGGCATATAGCAAGTGACCGGTAGTGTGATCGGCTCCGCCGATATAGAAATCAACCGGTAACCATTTCTTTAATAATTGTTTACTGCCAATACTTTGATGATTGTGAGGATCGGCAAAACGCATATAATACCAGGCGGAATCGACAAAAGTATCCAGGGTTTTGGTTTCTCTTTCGGCCGGGCCGTGACAATTGGGACATTGAGTATGTAAAAATTGCTTTGATTTAGCCAGTGGCGGTTCTCCGGTTGGAGTAAAATCGGCCATTTCCGGTAACAGTACCGGTAATTGGTTCTCCGACACCGGCTGGTCGCCACAGGATTGACAGTGGACTATGGGAATAGGCGCTCCCCAATATCTTTCCCGAGAAATTAACCAGTCTCTTAATTTATATCTGATTGCCGGCCGGGCTTTTCTACCTAAGCGGCGCAATGTCTTTTCTCTATCTGCTGAGTTAGTTTTCCCCGCTTGGTTATCTTGAAGTTGTTCAAGCCGAATTCCGTCGGATTGATTCATCAGGACATAATCGGCTACCCAAATTTCCATGTGATCACCGGTTAACGGGTTAGTGGCAGAGTTGCCGGTAAAAACTCCGGTCCTGTCTTTTTGTTGTTTTCTTGATAATTCAGACTTGGAAGCAACGGCAGTTAAATAGTCAGCAACCTCTTTCCTGTTTTGGTTAACGACAATTTTGTTCAGATTGGGATGTTCAGGAGCCATAACGATGTAACCTGGTCGGTTGAAGGATTCCGGTTCGGGGGTAAAAACAACCAGATTACCCTCGGTCTGTTCTAAATCAACCTGTATCTCTACTCCCTCAGTCCGTCCGATCCAGTTTCTCTGACCTTCTTTGGTTGATTCCGGCCAATCCAAACTATCTAAATCAGCGATTAAACGATCAGCGTAAGCGGTAATTTTAAAGAACCACTGTTCAATATTTCTAGTGACCACTTCAGTATTGCAACGTTCGCAGTGACCGTCATTAACCTGTTCGTTGGCCAGAACGGTCTTACAGTCAGTACACCAGTTAACCGGGGCTTCGGATTTATAAGCCAGGCCTTTTTCATATAAAGCCAGAAAGATTGACTGAGTAAACTGGTAAAATTCCGCCTTGGAGGTGTCGATTTCCCGGGCCCAATCAATGCTGAAACCGGTCCGAATACATTGTTTTCTAAATACGTCAGCATTTTCTTCGGTAACCTTGTGCGGATTTTTCCCGGTTTTAATGGCGAAATTTTCCGTGGGCAAACCGAAAGCATCCCAACCCATAGGATGCAAAACCTCAAAACCGTTCATTCTTTTATAGCGGGATAAAATATCCGTGGCAGTGTAGCCCTCGACGTGGCCGACGTGCAAACCGGCACCCGAGGGATAAGGATACATATCCAAAATAAAAGCCTTAGGCTTGGGAGAATCATCTTTGGCCCGATACAACCTATCCTCAACCCAACGATTCATCCATTTTGTTTCTATCACCTGATGGGGAAACTTACCCAATTCCTGTGCCGTAATTTCTCTGCTTCTGGGAGACATAGATTTAACACAATATCACATTATAGGGCTTTTTTCAAGATTGTTCGATATTGGGTAAATTTCCGGCAGCTTTTGAGGCTTAATTTCCGGGGATGAGAGAAATTTATCGGAAATTGATTGAGAATCGATGCCGGTTTACCACCTAAAACAATAATCCTATCTGAAAGAAAAATCGCTTCATCAATATCATGGGTGACCAATAAAGTAGTTTTTTTGGTTAAAGAAAAAATTCTGTCCAGTTCCAGATGCAATTCTTCTCTCAAATGATGGTCTAATGAGTCAAATGGTTCATCGAGGATCAAAAAATCCGGATTCACCGCTAAGGCTCTGGCTAAAGATAATCTTTTTTTCATGCCACCGGAAAGATGATTGGGAAAATATTCCCGGGCATCGTTTAAACCTACCAGCTTTAGGTATTGACTGATATTGTTTTCATCCCGGCTAACCAATTGCATATTTTCCCCGACGGTTAACCATTTGAATAAATCATTTTCCTGATTGACAACAATCCGATTTTTTCCCGGTTTTTTAACCTCTATATTGTTAATTAAAATCTGACCGGTTTTGGCAAGAAGATAGCCGGCTAAGATATTGACCAAGGTAGTTTTTCCACAGCCGGATCGGCCCAAGATTGACACAAATTCTCCATTTTTAATATTAAAATTTATATTGGCTAATATCGGTTTCGACGGAGAATGATTATTGCCGGGATAAGAAAAAAATACATTTTTTATATTAATCATATCTGTTTAATTCCAAATGATTATTTTTTTCTCCAGTAACTCAATCAGTTTTTGCAGTAAATTACCGATAACGCCAATAAAAATCATCCCAACAATAATATTATCCGTTTGCAATAATAGTCGGTTTAACTGAATATAGTAGCCTAATCCCGATTGAGCGGCGATCAACTCGGCGGCGATCACACTCATCCAGGCCATACCGATACCGATCTTTAAACCGGTAAAAATATACGGCAAAGAAAAAAATAATAAAATCTTAATAAAATAAGTGGCTTTATTAATCTCAAAAGAAGAGGCAACATTTTTATAGATTACCGGGATGGAAATTGCTCCAAAATAGGTATTGGTAAATATGGGGAAAAAAGCTCCTAAGAAAACAATAAAATAAGCCGAGGCGTTGCCTAGTCCAAAAATAATTATGGCAATGGGTATCCAGGCGATGGGTGGGATGGGACGTAATAACTCAACAAATAGCTTAAGATCTTTCAGACGTTGATCGTAGCCCAGAATCAATCCGAGAAAAACTCCGGCAACCCCAGCCAGAGTAAACCCAATTAAAATTCTAGACAAACTTGAACCAATATCCAAATAAAATTCCCGATCCGAAAGATTTTTGATCAGCGCCGTCAAAATTTGCCAAATTGAAGGGAAAAAATGATTAGGGAATATGACGTTAAGCGCCTGATAAATAACAACCAATAAAATGATTAACAAAAACTTTTTCACACTTTATAGCCTAAATTAGTTAATTCATTTCTGATTTTTAATTCCAGTCGGGAAAGTTTATTTTTATTCGTCACTTTTGAGGCGTTATAATCTATCAAGATTTTCTTTAACCCAGCAACTTTGCCGGATGATTCTTCCCGTAAAATAGTCCCGTTTTGATGATAGAAAATGGCTATTTTATTGAGTTGATCCCGGGCGGCTTCCTTAAACAAGTAGGTTTTAAGCGGTTTAACGGTTTTTTTAGTTTTCATTGCCATTTTTTGATGGTCGGCAATCTGTTTCTTAGTCGCAATTGAAAGCCAGCATTGAGAAACGGCAAATTTAGCTACCGGCCTATTCTTGCCGGAAGTAAAAATATCCAATTTTGAACCGTCCAGTTTCTGATTTTTATCCTGATAAGGCAATAAGGCCTTAATGGTGGGCGCCAGATCAATAGTTCTGACCAAATTCTCCTCAATTCTAGGAGCAATCTGCCGGCCATAAACAATCAAAGGCACCCGCAGGACATTATCGGAAATGGAGTTATGGTGTGCCTCAGAATCAGCATCCCATTCTTCCCCGTGGTCGGAGAAAATAAAAAGCAGCGCCTGGTTGTTGTCAACAAAATTTTTAACCACGTTGATAAACCGATCAAACCGGTGTGCCATAAAGTAATTAATTCCTTCCAAATAAAGACTGAATAAATCGTTGTACAAATGCTCCCGGTACAGTTTTTCAATAATGTATTTGTAGTGTAAAAGCAATTCTGTATCCTGTTTGTTCCTGAAAGTTTCTGTCAAAATGTCGTTCGGTTTCCGCCATTCCCGATTGGATATGCGGTACTTTTTCTCCAAGGAACTCACTTTATTGATGTAATCCTGGCCGCCAAATTTTAAAATATGAAAACCATAAGGATAATGCACACCGCCAAAATGAAAAAAAGACAGTGTATTATTGGCTTTGTTACTGATAAGAGTTTTAAAAGCCTTAGCTTCGTCTTCGATAAAATAGTGGTCAATACCGTTGGTAAACCCTAAAGAGCGGCCTAAAATTACCGGAAAATCCGTCTGGAAAATGGTCGTATAACCTTGCTTTTTAGCCCATTCAAATATGGTCGGTTGAATCAATCTTCGATTGAAGAATTCATAAATGCCGTTATGTAACGGCCACTGGCCGGTAAAGTAGGCCGCATGAGAGGCAGAAGTATAAGGAGCAGCCGAGAAACAATTATTATAATATAAGCCCGAGTTAAGAATTTTATCCAGAGCCTCGGTTTTAAGAGAAATTTTAGTTGCGTGCTGCTGTAAATAGTCTCGGGCCCGGGGAGAAGCGTTAATGCAATCGGCCCGCAAGGTATCAATGGAAACTAAAATTATATGCATAGTTTATATAAATTCTGCTTTTCATTTTGATCTTTTTTCAAATCGTACAATTCTACCTGATCGCTGCCTAAATGAAAAATTAATTTATATTGGTTGGACACTCTAAGGGAAAGCTTATTTCTGGCATTTTTAAACTGGCCGGTGGTCTGGGTTTGCTCTTCGGGATAAAAAGTTTCCGAATAGGCTGAAAGGTCCAAACGGGCATTGGCTTTGATAATCGGCATTAAAGAAACACCGTCGTTTTTAGTCTTAAGTTTAGTGTCTAGCAAATCCAAGATCGTCGGAAAAACATCAACCAATCTTACCTGTTGCTGAATTTTTTTATTGGTTGGCAGCGTTTTATCTTTGATTATCAGGACGACTTTTTGTGTCTGATCATAAAGCAGACAGCCATGGCCGCATTCTTCCGGATGCCCGAGTTTTTTCCCACCTTTATCATTGGGGTATAAACCTTCTAAATCCTCGCCATGATCGGAAAAACAAATAACAGTTGTATTGTCGTATAAATTATTTTTTTTCAGGTATTGAATAAATTCGCCTAAATAATGATCGGCATAAGCGACTTCTTCTTCGTAGTAATTTTTACCGCCCCATTTTTCCGGCGCTTTATAGGGCCAATGGGCGTCAAAAAAATGAATAAAAAGGAAAAACGGCTTATTTTTCTTGGTCTCCAGCCAGGCTTTGGCCCGGGAAACAACGAGGGGGGCACGTTTGAGCGCCGATCCCCGCTTTTTAACATCAATAGTTAAAAGCGGATCAGAACCATCAGCTAGTTTGTGAATTTCGTCGTCATAATGATCAAAACCCCTGGAAAAACCATACCAGCGATTCATACCCGGGCAGGAAACAATTGCCCCAGTTGAGTATCCCTGTTTTTTAAAAGCTTGGGCGACTGTAACTGCTTTTGGATTAAGTTTTTCTTTAAATAAATGCCTAAGGCCGTGATTGTATGGTTGTAAGCCGGTAAAAACAGTGGCATGACTGGCGGGAGTAAAAGGAGAAGAGGAAATGGTATTGAGGAAAGTGGTACCCTGATTTCTTAACGTTTCGATGGTTTTAAATTGACCGCTGTAAGCGACGTCCGCCCGGACAGTGTCTAAAGAAATCAAGATAACATTTTTCATCTTATTTCAAAGCGGCGGCTTGAAGATAAGACAGGTCAATATAATCTTTCATCGTGACTCTGGTCTTGACCAAAGACTGATTGAAAATAAAATCGGCCGCTTCCTGCATGATGGTGTAATCATCATCGATAAATCCCAGCCGGATATCAGCGGCAGAGTTAAGCGATAGATTGGGTTCGATAGCGGCGGCAATCTGCAATGACTTTGGAGTAATAGTCAATTTTGACTCGGCAGTAAACCAAGCATCGGCAGTGGAAACATTATTACGGTAGTAATCGTAGGCAGAATTAAACGCTTTTAAAAATTGAACCGGGGCTGGGGAATTAGCCTGAATATACTCTTTGGACATAACAATGAGGGAAATTACCTTGCCGACGGTTAAGGTCCTGATCAAACCTTTTTCTTCGAAGATTGCCGGCGTGGGATCAAAGCCGGCTAAAGCATCCATTTTCCCCCATTTGACGGCTTCCGGATCACGGACCAAATCACTTTGCTCATAAATATCCAAATTGACATTATTAACATCTTTTTTCGTATCTAAACCTGCGTCTTGTTCAGCTTTTAGGGCCATTCTTTGGGCGGCGGCGCCAAACGGCATGCCGACCGTTTTACCTTTTAAATCCGCCACCGTTTTTATAGGAGATTTTGGCGGTACGTAAAGAGACACCCGGTTATACATGAGCCGGCCGATAATTACCCAGTTGGGATTTTTGCCTAATAATGTCGCTGTCGGCTGGTCAGCGGTAAAAATCACGTCCACTTCTCCGGCCAAAGCCGCTTCGTTTAACGGCGGTCCGGAATTAAACCCTTTGAATTCAGCTTTCAAACCGTTTTTCTGCAAGATATCAGTATTCTTTAAGACTTGGGTTAATTGACCTTCGGTTGCCCAAGGCACTTGCCAGCCGATGCGGATATTCGTTAATTGCACGGGCGTGGTTTGGGGTTTAGGAAAAAGCTTATCTTTAAATACAAAAATCATCACTAGTAAAAAAATCCCCAGCAGTATTTTTTTCATATACATTTGGATTGTAGCACAAAGATAGAAAAAAGTAGCCAACTATGATATTATAGGACTAATTATGACATTTCCAGAACTCAAAGACTTATCGCCGAAAATTGATATCCAACAAGAACAAAAGTTTGTTACTGATCAGTTTTTGCAGTTTTATGAAGAAAATGGATATCAATCTTTGCCTTCAGCCGATTTGTTACCTCAAGATGACCAGTCGGTACTTTTTACCGGAGCGACGATTACACCACTTAAAAAATTTCTGGAAGAGGGTGTGGCGACACCGGGTTTAGTCATGGTGCAAAAATGTCTGCGCACCAAACGTTTGGAGGAAATGACTAACCTGAGTAAAATTTCGGATTGGACGCATTACTTTACCATGTGCGGCATTTTAGCCGCTCCCGGCCGGGCCGAAACCGTAGCCAATGAGGCATTTGAATTATTAATAAATCGATTGAAAATTAACCCCGAGAATTTATTGGTCGAAGCGGCTTCTGCTGATCGTGACTTATCAACTTTTTGGAGTAACAAAGGCACAAGAGTTATCGAGGATTCTCAACCGAAAAATTATTACCATTGGCATTATGGCATCCCTGGAATATCCGGAAGAGGTATAAATCTGCAGCTAAGATTTGGTCAAAACAGTACTTACCGGGATTTGGGCAATCTTATCAGCGTTGAAGATGCCAACAGCCGAGTGATAGCTTATGAATTTGGTTTCGGCTTGGAGTCACTGATAGCGACAAAGCATGGATTTAAAAAACCAATGGAGGCCAGTCTGGTCAGTTCGGTTATCCCTTATAAGGAAGGTTTACAGGAAAAATTTATTGATACGTTGATGGCTGCGGCGGTAATTTTCCATTACGGGGTTGAACCGGGAAGAGGTAAGGAAAAACATGTTTTGAAAAAACTGATCAAAGGTTTAAGTTTTTTGCGAAGAAAAATGTCGATAGACAATGATCAAATTAAAGATTGGTGTGAGAAGTTCGAAACAGTTGAATTTGGTAACAGTGATAGCGGAGATAAACTAATTAACGGCATTATAGTTTATGAACAACAACTGGCAAAATTTTTTGATTATGCCAAAAATCAAGTTCATGCCCATCAACTTAGAAATGACTTAGGTGAAAAACTTTTGGAAAAACTTAATAGGCAAGGTGGAGATATGGGAATTTTACCTGTGGAAATTGAAGAAGTAATTATAAAAAATTATCCCAAGGTAGACTAATAAAATCTTCAGCGTTTCTTAGTATTGTTTCTCCCCAATAATCAGGATATTTCTTACAAACATACTGGCTTACAATACACGCGGCGAATCTAATTTCTTTGGGGTTAAAGCGTAAAATTTCTTTTTTAGCTAATGCAAAAGTTTCTCCAGTAGCAACAATATCATCAACACAAAGTACTTTTTTTCTCTCAAGAGATTTGGAAAGATTACTGGAAATTACTCTCGATTTAATTTTTTCATTTTTTTCATTATAAGAATAGATTCTTATCCATTCAAAATCCTTTGTCTTCAGGGCCTTGGCAACCATCACCGCAGGAATTAAGCCTGAATTTCCAACAGCCACAATCACATCCGGCTTGAAGCCGTTTTTTTTTATTTTATTCAAAAGTTTTAAAGTGTGTAATTCAAAATCTTTCCATTTAATTTTCATATAAGTTATGACCACCATTTGCTTTGAGCTAATGGGACAACCTTTAAACCAAAATTTTCTTTTAACCATTTTGGTATTTGGGTCTTCATCACCAAAAATTCTGAGGCGGCATGGGAAACCCCGATTAGACTGAAATCAATTGCCTTGGCATACTCCAGCACTTTGGCGGTATTTTGTTTGCCCCAATCGCTTCGGTAATGGCTGAAAATCTCGCCGGTAATATAAGCTTGAGCGCCTTTTTTCCGGCAGGTTTGGGAGTATTTAATTTCATCGCCGCCGCCGGCAACAATACCGATTTTGGTGATTCTGTCTAGTTTTTTTCCGGCAAAATCAACATAGGGAATTCCAAACAGTCGTTTTAGTTTGATAATTAAAGCCTCTGTTGAGATAGGATTAATGGTAGCAGTCAAACCGGCATAGCCATTACCGTAAGGTAAAAACTCGCTGTTAATAGTCGCCTGCAGGCCGGCCGCAATCGCCCGGCCGGTGCTGATTTTTTGGTGATAATCTAAAGGGGCGTGACAACTATAAAGAGATAGTTTTTTTTTGATTATTTTTTTAAGCAAATCAGAATTAAGAGGTAAAAACCCCCGGCCTAAATTACCCCTGGGGTCGCCACACTCTAAAATAATCGGGTGATGTAAAAAAAGCAGATCCCCTTGATTTGATTGGGAAATAAATTTTTGGAGAATTTCATTACCGGGAAAAGCGGCAGTAAACATCGTCTGAATTTTAGCCGCACCCTTAATCATTAGACCATTAAATCTTAGGATAAAATCTGGCTCGAATATCTTTTTCCATTCAATATTGGTTTGGTGATAAACCTCAGGGACAAACTTGCTCATGGCCGGATCTTTAGCTAACTTTTTAACTTTGAAGAAGGTGTCTAAGGAATCGACTACTTGGGTAAGGGTAGGACTAAAAAAGGTATTGCCCATGTTCTTGGGATGAAATTGATTTTTGTATCCGATGGGAAAACTGCAAGGCTAATTCTGCTAATTTAACAGAGTCTTTAATATTATCTGCTTCTGTCAACGCCAGGCTCATCTTTTTAAGGGATTGCTCAAAGTCCCAAATTGACTGATTAGTGCCGGGGAAAACAACAATCTGTTGAACCATTAACAGATTTCCCTGCATACCAGAATGGTCGTCAGGGCAAAAAACAACCCGCTTAAATTTGATTGTGGAGTGACAACCGCATTTCTCGGCAAGATTATCCACGGTTTGAGTAAATTCTTGAAAGGCATTTTGACCGGGAGAAGAATCTGTTTCCAATTCTTCAATGGCCACTATCCCAAACGGTCCTTTTAAAGCAAAATCCGGGTTTACTAAAGTTCCGGCAAGACGTTCCCACAAAAAATTACCCATTGCCAAAGAGTACAATCTAGCTCTAATTATGTCAAGTAATGGTAGAATAAACTATAGCCGCCGCCTTAGCTCAGCTGGTAGAGCAGCGGTATCGTAAACCGCAGGTCCCCGGTTCGATCCCGGGAGACGGCTCAAAGGTTAACATTCTCTATTTGTTCCCAAGGAAATTCTCTGCGGCCAAAAAACCCACCCACAGCTGCCTGTTGATATTTGACTCTTTTTGGGTTAAACAGGTCCAAACGGTCAATAATTCCGTCAACCGATAAATCCAATATTTCCTGAGCGCGCTCATAGATCAGTTTATCCGGCCGGTTGGCGGTACCAAAAGTATTAATATTAACTGACAGCGGATCCGGCCGGCCGATGACATAACTAATTTCTACCTGAGCTTTTCTGGCCAACTTTTCTGCCACTAAGGCCTTGGCAATATACCTCGCCCCCACGGCTCCGGCTAAATCGACTTTGGTTGGGTCTTTGCCGTTTAAACCGCCGCCGCCGTGAGGAAAAGCACCACCGTAAGAATCAACAATAATTTTCCGGTTGGTGGTGCCGGCATCGGCTAAAGGACCAAAAATTGTCCACTCTCCGGCGCCATTAATAATAATTTGTTCTGCCGGATCAGTAATTCTCATCCCGTAAACGTCTAAAACCGGTAAGATTAACTCTTTGATCAGAGCTGGCCGTAAATCTGCCAGGCTAAAATTGGCAGTGTGTGAGGCCGCAATGATAATTCGATTGACTCCAACCGGATAGCCGTTGGCATAATTTAAGACTACTTGCGATTTGGCATCCGGCCGCAACCAGTTAAATTCACCCCGATATAATTCGGTATAGCGATTGGTTAAAGCCTGGGCAATGGCGATCGGCATGGGCATTAACTCCGGTGTTTCATCTACGGCTCCGCCGAACATTATCCCTTGGTCTCCGGCTCCGGTCCGCTGACCGCTGACACCGTGGTCAATATTGGCCGATTGTTGGGTAATTCTGATCAACAGCTCCTGCAGGCCGCTATGGAACTGGGAATTCTGGTCAGAATAACCGATCCCGGCCACTGTTTTTCTGGCAATTTCTTCGTAATCTAATTTCACTCCTTCCGGTAAAGTCACTTCGCCAAACAACATTAAAGTGCCGCCTTCGGGCCGACCTTTGGCAGAAACCTCCATGGCGACTCTTGGCCGGCGGCCAACTGAGGTTGAAGCTTCAATCGCCTGATCTAATATGGCTGCGGCCACCTGGTCACAGACTTTGTCCGGATGACCGGCAGAAACTGACTCTGAGGCATGAGAAATTAATTCACTCATAGGGGAAAATATGTTTTTATCAACTTAGTGATCATATCGTTTCTAGCTTTAGCACCGCGTTTGTCTGGCGACTCCTCGGTTGCTGGTGGGTTAAAGGGCTAGATCCCTCGCCACACTCTTGATATTGCCACATTATCGTAAACTGACTGGGAAACTTTGTCAACAATTTTAAAGTTTAAAGAGAAGTTTGATTAGCGCTGGGAGAGGTGCGGACCGGAGTAGGTAACAACCAAGTCCTTATTAGTTCTTCCGGGGACAAGCGCTCTTTCTCTTTTTTGAGCAGACATGAGGACATCCTGATAGACGATTTCGCTGATGGCTTGTTTGACGACTGTCTTCGGTTCGACACCATCAGCCAGACAGCGGGCGAAAAAATTACCGATAAACAAGCTGCCGATAAACCGGGCGTCCCTGACTCGGTTGCCATCCATAAATGAACACTGACTGACGGAAAACAACGGACCGGTAAAACCAGGTTCGACAGCAATTAATAATTCCCCGTTCTTAGCCAGTTGAGACACAACACCAGAGGCGACTTTGGCAGACAAACTATCCAAACTGTTTCCTGAAGAAAACTGAACAGGAGCCGGAAATTTAACCTTGTCGGACGATTTATCCAGCTCATTAAGAACCGCATGAAACAGGCCATTGAGTTCATGCCGGGTACTTTCAATTTCTCTTTGATCAAGTTCAGGTAAAGAATTTAAAGGCATATAAATCAGCTTTATTTTACCACTAAAGTTTTTGGAGAAGTGGGGAAAGTGATAGAATATCCTTAGGAACTTATGAAAACACGCTGGCAGCAAAAACGAGAAAAAGACAGTTTAAAACAGGCGGTCAAATATCTGGTTCTGGTGTTAGTCCTTTTATTTATACTGGTGCGCTTCGGAGTGCCGGGGTTAATTAAAATGGCCGGGTTTTTAGGCAGTTTTAATAAAAATAACCAAACAGTGGAACAACAGGACAAACTGCCGCTTTTACCACCGACCATGGATTTTTTACCGGAAGCCACAAACAGCAGTGAAATTAACATCAGCGGTACAGCCCAAGCCGGCAACACAGTTAAATTATTTTTAAAAGGCATTAGCCTTAAAGAAACGATCGTAACTGACGATGGTAATTTTACTTTTATAAATATTCATTTGGCAGATGGGGCTAATGAAATTTACACCGAGAGTAATGATAATCAAGGAGGTGTAAGTGAACCCTCAGTTACTCAAAGCGTTACTTTAGATACGACAGCACCAAGTTTGGAAATCAGCAATCCCCAGGATGATCAAAGATTTTTTGATAAAGACAGTCCGATTAAAGTCTCCGGCAAGGCTGAAGCCAGAGCGGATTTGACCATTAACAACCGGTTTATTTTTGTCAAAGACGACGGTAGTTTTGAAACGACTTTAAATTTAAACAGCGGGGATAATCAAATTGATTTTGTGGTTAAAGATAACGCCGGGAATGAAACCAAAAAGAGCTTAACTGTCAATTACACTCCATAGCCAGATCATCACAAACGGATAGAAAAGCGTGTTTTGGAAAAAAGAATGAACAATTAAAGCCACCAGGGAAATTTTGACTAATAGAGATTTTTTCCAGAGGAAGCGTAATAAATTCAGGTAAGCCAGTAAACCAACAAGGCCGCTGGTGGCGGCTACGAACAGAAAGCTGTTATCCAAACCGGCCGCAGCATGGCTGACAAAATCCTGGCGATAAAATCTCAAGGTGTTAAAACCCAGGCCGAAAAGCGGCGCAGATTTAATAATCCTTAAGCCTGCCTGATAATTCTCCAGGCGCTGAGTGACCGAAAACAGGCGTTCCAGCTTGACCCCTTCCCCGCCGGGGCGGGGCAGAAACGGTAAGGCTAAAAAAACTAAAGCCAAAAGCAGAAACTTAAACTTCTTTTTGAGAATCGCATAACCTAGAATCGCGGCCAGTAAGCTTAAGTAACTGGAGCGGGAATAGGTTAAAAATAAGGCGACTAAAACCGGCAGGCCTAAGTACCAGCGGGATTTAAACTTCAGAGCGATTAAAATCAGGGTTAAAACTAGGATGGCGCCGACAAAAGCCGGGTCAGCCAAAGTGCTGATTACCCGAAAATAATGATCATCCCAATTAAGACTGGCTAAAAAGCGGGTGTCGGGAAGAAATAAATACTGCAGCAGGCCAAAACCGGCGACAGTCAAACCAAAACTTAAAAGCCAAGGTTTTAAATTAAGTTTTATAGATTTAATCACCGGGTAAAGACCAGCGTAGCTAGCAAAGCGGACCAAATACAGAGAGGAATAAAGAACCGTCGGAAAAGAAAGTTTAAAAACGGCCAAAATTAAAGACAAAAAACAAGCGGCAAGAAAAAACCAAACAGGCTTGGGAAAATTAAGAGCTTTATGATTTAAAAGCAAGATGCAAACAATAATTAAATCGTGCAGATAAAGCGGGGCAAAAGAGAATTTCTCCAGCTGACCAAAGGCCAAACAAACAAACAATAAATAAATTAAAATTTTAGTAAGCTTCATTTAGGTATAGTTTAACCCTAGTCGTGGAATTTTGATAAACCAAAGGCAGACTTAATTCCGGGCCGTTATCCCCCACTAAAATATGAGTG
>JAPLVF010000009.1 GCA_026397255.1 Candidatus Beckwithbacteria bacterium
GCTTTAAATTCTATATATCCAAACTACTACACAACTGAAACCACAACTACACAAACGCAATGGACTAAAATAATGGATTTTAATATGGGGGATACGTATCGTGAAGCCGTAGCTCATTTCTATTTGCTGGGAAAACTAAGAGAAGGAACTAATCCAATTAGAGCTTATGTAACTCTGGTATTAAATCCTGGTTCTACTAATACATTAAGTTCCGTAGGAATGAAAATAACAGATGTTACAGGTGGTAGTACATTTACCTCAGATCATTTGGTTCTTGTTAATACTGGTACAAGTGCTGGCAGTATTTATATAGAAGTTGACAATAGATATAACACAGTTCAAATATTGCCTCTTTCAATATATGGTGACCAGGTAACTACTTTTGAGTTCTTATCAAATCAGGGAATCATTACGTCTCTCCCTGCAGGCACCCAATACACAGCAAGTTATGCTGACCAATATGCAAACAATATCTATACCACTGGCAACGTTGGCATCGGGACGACAAGCCCAACCACAGCCAAACTGGTGGTGGCTGGCAATATAGATTTAAGTGGGGCAATCGGTGGAACAGGGATAATTTACATGGGAAGATCGGCTACCAAAACTGGTTTAGCATTTGATACCAGCAATCCAAATTATGGAATTTTTTACAGAGAGTCCTCACCCGATTATGTTGCGATTTCCCCAAATGGCGGAGGAGATACAAATCCAGTTGTTTACGTCGGGGGTGACGGTAACGTCGGCATCGGGACAACTGATCCAACCGATGCGCTCGCGGTAGTCGGTGACATTTCACTTGGGGGCGTAGATGCCGATGCTGGTTACAATTTAGTTTTTCGATCTAGGTCTGACGAGGGACTTTTTGAAAGCGGCTACGGCTTACAATTAATGGCTCCAGATAGAGTAATTATTGGTATTGATTCAAATGCTAACGGTACAGATGCTTCTTTCGCAGTCGTCAACAACACCACAACAAATTATGGTGACCTCTCTCTCGCCTTACCAGCAACCGCTTTATTCGTTGTCCAAGAGGCAGGCAACGTCGGCATCGGGACGACGGATCCAGCTGTTAAGTTAGACGTTGTGGGCGCTGTTCATACGAGTAGGCTTGGAACTTATGGCACATATAGTTCCACACAGGTCCAAGGCATCTGGTCAATATCGGAGACATATCCCATAGATACAGGAGGTGACGATTTTGGAACTCAATACGGTATGGGTTATTCATATAATAAAAACGGTGGAGCACCTTTTGCAAGTGAACATCAGATTGTCTTTACAAATAGCGGAACAGTTGGAGCAGCAATCGGCTTTGGGGGCTCAGGTTATTTTGCCGGCAACGTCGGCATCGGGACAACGGCACCGGGAGCAAAATTAGATGTCGCTTCTCCTGCCAGTGGAGTTGCTTTAAAAGTAGGAAGATATTCCGGAAATCCCAATATCAAATCCTCTGACACACATTTAATTATGGACTCGAATGGTGATTATTTATCCTTAAATCATTATGTTACCGATAATGTTGCGATAGCCATTGGTGGAGGTAATGTTGGTATCGGTACAGCTACACCCGGAACGGCAGGTCTGGCAGTAATGAACGGCAACGTCGGCATCGGGACAACGAATCCATTGTCACGTTTTCAGGTTGCAGATTCAGCCAATCTAGGACGTTATCTTCAAACAAGTTCAAATGGCAATACTGAAATAAGACTTAACAACAATGCGATGCAAACAGTTTTGACATTGTCTAATGCGCAAAGCGGGGCGGCAAATTATGGAACAGCAATAGCATTTTATCATGGATACGGAGGAAGTAGTACAGCACTTGGAACCGCAGTAAATTCTGGCAAGATTGTAGTAGGGGGTGAACAAAGTTGGACATCTACAGCTAGTACGCAAGATTCATATATGGCTTTTCAAACCACATTAAATGGTGCGATGGCGGAAAAAATGAGAATTGATAGTAATGGCAACGTCGGCATCGGGACAACGGATCCGGGACAAAAATTGGATGTCCAATCGACAGGTACTAATGTATATATCAATGCCGGAAGTGCAACTCAAACTTCAACTTCTGGTCTTGTATTAACTTCAGATACTGGAACTGGTCAAATATGGAAAGCAGGCAGCGGATACACTACTTCCTACGGTAGAGCTCGTTCTTTGAATATCTATAATTCCGAAGATTATCCGATAACCTTTTATCAAAGCACGTCAGAAAGAATGAGAATTGACGCCGGCGGCAACGTCGGCATCGGGACGACAAGTCCGGGATATAAATTAGCTGTCGTTGGCGATGGAAGTGTTACAAGTGGCGAACATTTCGTAAGTCAAAATGTTGCCAGTACAAGTGGTAATGGAATATACCTTGGATATCGTTCAAACGGTACTTCGGTAACATCTGCTCTTGTAAGGGCAGATAATTCTCTCCCAATTACTTTTGGAACTACAACGACTAATCAGGCAATGACTATTCTAGCCAATGGCAACGTCGGCATCGGGACAACGAACCCGGGGTCAAAATTAGAAGTAAAATCTACTAATGCTGAAGACGGCATTTATATAAGTGCGACTACTTATCCAGAAGTAATATTATATGAAGGGTCAACAGCAAGAGGCGTATTGGGTGTTGCGGGAAATGCTGGCGGTTACTTAACTGGTTCAATCGCTGACTCTACGGTTTTGTATGGCGTTGGAGCTTTGCATTTTGGCGCTAATAGTGCCATGGCTATGACTATTGCTACCAGCGGCAACGTCGGCATCGGGACAACGGCGCCGACGCAAGACCTGCAAGTGGTCGGCACCGTTCTCGCCACCGACTTTACCTGCACTCACTGCCTGGATTTCCCTGATTTTGAAACCACTCTGGATTTAGATGCCAATCGGATCTTAAATCAAAGCACTTATACCTGGACCCAAAACTTTACCGACGACACCACTACCGGACTAACCTACAATGCCAATAGCCTGACTTCCGGCACCGCCGTCGCTATCAGTTCCACGGCTACTGCTTTTACGGGCACTCTGGTAAATATTACTCTTTCCGGCACCGCCGCCGCCAACACCGGGACAGTCTGGAAAGTTTCCTCAACCGGAGCGGCAAATACCGGGACCGTGGCGATGATCACCAATCTGGGAACAGGAAATTCTTTCCGTGTTAATGATCAGACCGGAGATGCCGATACTACTCCGTTTCTCATTGATGAAACCGGCAAAGTCGGCATCGGGACAGCGGGACCCCTATCAAAATTGAGTGTCGGAGGTGTCGGCGACGCTACCGTCACCATTTACGGCACCAATACCGCATTAGGTGGCACCGGCGTGGTAGGTGAGTCCACCAACGCTACGTCCGGTATTGGCATCCAAGGTCTCTCCCAAGGAACGTCAGGCGCCGGTGTAATTGGATCCCACTCCGGTGGAGGCTATGGTGTTTGGGGTTCTAGTTCCTCTAGTGATGGAGGCTACTTTACTTCAACTTCCGGTTATGCCGTTGAAGCCACTGGCGGTAGTTATGGGATATATGCTACAGGATCAACTATGGGGGGTCGTTTCGTTGATTCTGGCGGAAGTTCAACACTTTACGCGGCATATGGAGCTTGGGGTATTTATACCGTCCAGAAGGGATATTTCGGCGGCAACGTCGGCATCGGGACAACGAATCCGAACTATGAACTTCAAGTTAACGGTCAAATCGCGGCTGATGTTGGAACTGCCGCTGCCCCTGGATTCATTTTTTCAGGATCAACTGATGGAATGTTTTCACCAGGTGCTAGAGTCCTTGGATTTTCATCTTTTGGTACACAAAAAATGACGATTAATGCTTACGGCGCCGGTATCGTCTGTGCAGATCCGGATCACGTTCTGGAAATCGGTGGTACGGGTGCGGGATGTAATACTGGTACTGGTTCGTGGATTGCGGCAGGGTCCACCGCTTTTACCGCCAACTCTTCGCGGGAATGGAAGGAAAACATCGCTACATTTAGTATCCCGGATATTTTGACGAGATTCCAAAATGCCAAACCACGTACATTCGACTGGAAAGCAGAGTACAACACTAGCCCCGACCGATTCAATAATCTGGGTTTCATCGCCGAAGAGTTTTACCCGGTCTTGCAACGTGGGGATAATAAGTATGTCAACGGACAAGACGTTATGATTGCAAACTGGCTTGCCACCCAGGCACTGATAGATCTCACCAATTCAAATTCTACTCAAATCGCTTCCCTTTCCGGCCAACTGGCGGGTCTCTCCCTTACCGATACCGGCGACTTGAATATTGCCAAGGATCAGACCGGAAACTATATTGTAGAGAAAACCGAATCCACCTTCGTCAAGACTACGGTGGACAAGGTTGGTGCTTTTGCCGACATTATCACCGCCCGTCTGCAAGCCGGCCTGATTCAGACTAAACAGTTAATCACTGACACTCTTACCGTCAATAATAAAATCATTACCCCGACCGTTGAAACTGAAAAACTGGTCACCGGCTTCATCTCGCCTTTACCAGACAACCCCACTATCACTATTGCCGCCGATGTGTCCATTTCCGGAGAACTGACCGCTAATACAATTAAATCTTCCACCATTGATAAATTGCGGGAAAAAATTGACCTGATCTCTACCCAACTCCAGGATCAAACCGCTACGGCCAGCGCCCTGCCTGCGCAGGCAGGCCCTACCGCCAGCCCCTCGGCCGAAATCCTAGCCTTATTAGCTCAATATCAACCTGCTGCCTCACCTGCTGCCAATCTGGATATTAACAGCCTTACCGCTGACTTTGGTTTCTTCTCCGACTACTTAGCCGTCATGGGTAAAACCGTCACTACTAATTTAGAGGTGACTGACAGTCTGTCTGTCGCCAGCATTGCCAGCCCCACCAACAGCCTTAATCTTCTGGCCGGCATGACTGGGCCGGCTTACCGCCCCCAGCGCCGGTTTTGATGACTTAGTTGCCAAAAAACTGGTAGCCGAAGAAGCCAATATTAAACAACTGACTACGGAAGGCTTGACGATCGCCTTGCCCGCCATAGCTTCAGCGTCGGCGGGCCTGCCAACCGATGCCACCTCTTCCGCTTCCATCGCCACCAACGCCACTGCCGGCAAGTCAATTCTACCGGCCGGCGCCACTGAATTTACCATTAATACTGCCAAAGTTACCCCTGATGATTTAATCTACGTTACCCCCTTGGGTGACAGCCAAAACCAGGTTTTATACGTCAAAGCCAAACAGGAAGGCGAATGGTTTAAAGTCGCCATTAACCAGCCTTTACCGTTTGACTTAGAGTTCAACTGGTGGATAATAAAGTTAGAATGAAGCGAGGTTTTACTTTAATTGAAATACTGGTTGTAGTCGCCATCCTCGCTATCCTGATTATTATGGGTCTGAACTCCTTACACAACCAAATTAATAAAGCCCGCGACGCTGACCGCAAAGGCGACCTGCAGCGGATTCAAATTGCTTTTGAAGATTACTATAACGACCACAACTGTTACCCGCCAGAGGCGCTTTTTGATTGTAACCCAGGCACTGGACTTAAGCCTTATCTGGAAAAAATTCCCTGCGATCCTATCACTAAGCTTCCCTACCATTACGTTCACGATCCTGACTACACTTGCGGCAAAAATTTCCGGGTACTCACCCATCTGGATAATAGCGCTGATCCTATCGCCACTGACTTAAGCACTTACTGTGCTGGCTGTAACTACGGAGTCAGTAGTACCAATGTCAACCTTTTCCCCGGTGCTTCGCCTTTGCCTTCGGCTTCGCCTTTACCCTCACCCTCGGCCTCGCCTGCAACCCTCTATTATGCCTGCAACTTCAGCGAACATCTGTGCACTTTTCGGGGCACAATCCCCCCCGACTGTGCCTTTTATTGGACCAGCGTGAACTGTAATGGTGTAAACTGTAGTCAATTACAATATGATTGTCCTCAATAATTAATATTATGAAAAAAACTGGTTTTACTTTAGTTGAACTGCTCGTTTCCATTACCATCTTAGGTATTCTTGCCAGCATTGGCCTGGGTGTTTTTACTTCTGCCCAAATCAAGTCCCGCGACGCCAGAAGAAAATCCAACCTAGACCAAATTTCTAAAGCCCTGGAAATGTACTTTAATGATTATAAAGAATATCCGGACTCAGATACCGGCAATATTTCCGGATTTACTTGGGGCACCAGTAGTTTTCAGGATACCAAAGGCACTGTTTATATGGTCAAGTTGCCAAAAGACCCAGTCTCCGGCTATACCTATTACTACGCCGCCATCCCCACCGCCGGCATCAACACTAAATTCCAGCTTTATGCCCACTTGGAAAATACCCAAGATCCGAGTATTATTACTCCTAGTGGTAGTCCTAATTGTGGGACGGGTAAACCTTGTAATTACGGTGTTAGTAGTAGCAATACCACACCGTAAAGCTAAAAATTATAAAAATTATTATGAAAAAAGCTTTCACTCTTATCGAACTTTTGGTCGTCATCTCTATTATCGGTGTTTTAACCACCCTCATCCTTGCCAATCTTTCTGACGCCCGCGGCCGCGCCCGCGATGCCGTAAAAAAATCTGATTTCGGGGAATTAAAAACCGCCTTAAGAATGTACTACAACGACCACCAAGCCTATCCGGCCAATCAAGGCATTATCACCGGGGCAACCTTTACTCCTTATATGAAAAAAGTTCCCACCACCTACCCCTTCATCTATACTTCTCCCGACGCTAGCCACGACACCTTTTTTCTCAGAGTTACTCTGGAAAATGCCTCTGATTCTGACCTGGCCGCCTCTAAACTCCGCTGTCCCGGCTCCGGTGCCGCCACCACCGAGTACGTTGTTTGCGAAGACTAAACATTTTCCCAGTGTTCAATTTTGCCCGGATAAACCCCGATTATGTCTATCCGCTTCATTGGAAATTGGTTATTGAAAATTGGAAATTTCTGCAAATATGCCTCTCCCGTCATCTGAATTTGTTTTATTTTATGCGCGTTAACCATCTCCCATGGCTCGCCAAACTGATCGCTGGTTTTCGTTTTTACCTCCACAAACACCAAAATCTTATCTTTTTCACAAATAATATCAATTTCCCCAAAACGGGTGTGCCAGTTTCTTTCTAAAATCCGGTAGCCTTTATTTTTTAAAAACTTTACCGCCTTTTCTTCCCCTTCCCTGCCTTTAATAAAATTAAGTTGCTTCATGGTATTATTAATATAATGATTTATAAAAATTATAACAGTTATAAAGGCTATAAATCTCTCCCTTTTTACCAACAAACGGAAATAATTTACGATTTTACTGCCGAATTTTGCCAAAAATATATCGATTACAAATCCCGCACCCGCGATCAAATGGTTCAAGCTGCCCGCTCCGGCAAACAAAATATTGCCGAGGGTTATTTACAAAAAAGCATTGAAAGCAAATTAAAACTTTTAAACGTCAGCCGCGGTTCTTTAGAAGAATTATTAAACGATTATCAGGATTTTTTAAGGCAAAAAAATCTCTTGCTTTGGGATAAAAACCATCCCCAGACCAGACAGATTCGTAACCTTGTTTATAAAACTTATAAAAATTATAACGATTATAAAATTTATATTAATTCCCCTGAAACCGCCGCCAACTCCATGATTTGTCTAATCAACCAAACCAACCTGCTTTTAGACCAAAAACTCCGTTGGCTGGAAGATAAATTTGTTAAAGAGGGCGGTTTTAAAGAAAATCTTTTGAAAAAACGCTTAAACTTTCGTCAAGCCAATTAAATTTCATCTCTGATTCTGTATTGCAGTGCTTCCGCAATGTGGCCGCTGCCGATTTCCTTGTCCCCGGCCAAATCACTAATCGTCCGGCTGACTTTAATCAGCCGGAAATAACTTCTGGCTGACAAATTAAACTTAATCGCCGCCTGCTGCAGTAAATTTTCCGCTTCACTAGTCATTTGGCAGTATTTTTTCACCTGCTTGTTTTTCATCTCGCTGTTAGTAAACAAGCCTGGTTCGCCCTTGAATCTTTCTTGCTGAATCTGTCGGGCATTTTTCACCTTTTCCCGAATCTCTTTTGAAGAGTCCAATCCCGGAGTGGGGACTTCTTTCACTCCGGGATTGATATTTGTTTTTAGTTTATTAATTTCCACATACGGCACATTAATATGAATGTCAATCCTGTCCAAAATCGGGCCGGACAGCCGTTTTTTATACTTGGCAATCTGGGTCGGCAAACAAATACAGGCTTTTTTCGGATGATTTAAAAATCCGCACGGGCAGGGATTGGCTGCCGCCACTAAAGTAAATTTCGCCGGAAAAGTTAAACTTCCTGCCTGCCGGACAATGCTGATCATTCCGTCTTCCAATGGCTGCCGCAGCGCTTCCAAGCTTCCCCGGCCGAACTCGTTAAACTCGTCCAAAAATAGCACTCCCCTGTGGGCCAAAGAAATTTCTCCGGGCATCGGCTGACTACCGCCACCGATTAAACCCACCATTGAAGTCGTGTGATGCGGCGACCGAAACGGCCGCCTTCTTATCAAACCCCCGCCCGGCTCAATATTACCGGTCACCGAATAAATCTTGGTCACTTCCAACGCTTCCGCTTCCGTTAATTCCGGCAAAATTCCCGGCAAGGCCCGCGATAACATCGTCTTCCCCGCCCCCGGCGGCCCCATCATTAAAATATTGTGCCCGCCGGCCGCGGCAATTGTTAAGGCCCGCTTTGCCTGCTCCTGCCCGGCCACTTCCGAAAAATCAAAATCTACTTCGGCTTCGCTCAGTATAAACTCCTGCTTAACTGGTTTTAGAGACTTTATCAGCCGCTCTCCCCGAAAATGCCGGATTAACTGAATTAAATTGCTAATCGGAAAAACTTTCACTCCCTCGACCACCACCGCTTCGTTGGCCGATAATTTCGGCACAAAAATCGCCTTCACCCCTTTTTCTTTAGCCAGCATCGCCAGTAAAAACACGCCTTTCGTATGCCTTAAAGCCCCATCCAACCCTACCTCGCCGTAAAAATACACTTTTTCTTTTGGCAGCTCAAAATTACTTTCCGCCGCCATAATTCCTACGGCCATCGGCAAATCATAGCCCGCACCTTCTTTGGCTAAATCCGCCGGCGCCAGATTCACAGTGATTTTTTTGGCCGGAAATTCCACCCCGCTGTTCGTCAACGCTGTTTTCACTCGTTCCTTCGCTTCTTCAATTGCCTTGTTGGCCATTCCGACAATATTAAATCCCGGAAATCCTTTGGCAAAAACATTTACTTCCACCTCGACCTCCACCGCCTCCAAACCCTTGTTGGCCATTGACCAAACCTTAGTTAACATACCTTATTATACTTACCTAATTTCTCTTCTACTATTCCCTTTATACTCATCAAACTTAAAATCTCGCTTAATTTAACTATGTCAATCCCTAACTTTTTGGCTAAATCATCTACACCCATCGGCTCTCCCGCCAACTCTTGTAAAATTTTGTACTCAACCCCAATCACACCCCCGAGGTGAAAGAAGTTTACACCTCGGGGGTGTAAACTCAATTTCGCCAGTACGTCTTTGGCCTCCACCACCATTTCCGCCCCGTTTTTAATCAGCCAATTAGTGCCGTAAGACTGGCTGCCGGTCACCGGCCCGGGCACCGCCATCACAGTTTTTCCCTGTTCTTGAGCTAACTTGGCTGTCACTAAACTGCCGCTTTTTTCCCCGCCCTCAATCACCAGCACACCTTGGGATAACCCCGCCACAATCCGGTTTCTCAAAGGAAATGTCCACAAGCGCGCCTTAACATTTTTGGCATATTCTGATAACACCAGACCGCCGCTATTCAAAATTTCACTGTACAACGGCTCGTTTTCCGGCGGAATAATCTCATCCAAACCGCAGGCAAACACCGCCGCAGTTTTTCCTTTAAACTGCAGAGTCAGCTGATGCGCCAGCGTATCCACCCCGTACATAAAGCCGGAAATAATCGTAATTCCCGCTGAAATTAAATCCGGCAAAATCCGCTCCATTACCCGCTCGCCGTAACTGGTCATCCGCCGCGACCCGACGACCGCCAAACTGTTTTTAAATAAGTTCTCATCCCAATTCCCCCGGTAATACAGTTGGTTCGGCGGGTTCTTAATCTTTCCCAACCCCTGGGGTAAATTAACTACTTTTTTAATCGGCCACTCCCGCCAGCTTTTCATATCAACATTATAACCTTTATAATTTTTATAATCATTATAATAGATATGATAAAACTTAATTTTTTAATTTTGCCTATTGACAAAGTTAAAAAATTAACATATTCTGGATATTATATGAATGAAAAACTGTCTCGGATTGCCCGAACTGTTTCTTTATTTTGCCTTTCCGCCGCTTTTATTCTCTCCCCGCTTTTTTTTCTGCCTTTAACTACCGACTTCTTTCAGCTTAATAAGCAACTTTTCTTTACCGTCTTAACCGCCATTGCTTTAATTTCCTGGCTGGTTTATAACGTCATTCAAAAAACCGTCCGCTTAACTTTATCGCCGATTCTCTTGCCTTTATTTATCTTCACCACCATTGGCATCACCTCTACCCTAATTAATTCTCCCCAAAATCCCGAAGGTTGGTTGACCCGCCCGGCCCTGTTCGTGGTTATTTTAGTTTATTTTGTCTTAACCACAAGTCTAATTCAAAACAGCCAATCCGTTAGAAAAATCCTTAATTTATTATTGGTTAGCGCTTCCCTTGCGGCAATTCTCGGCACCCTATCTATCTTAGGCGCGTTTCAATCCCTGCCGGCCAGTTATTTAACCACCAAAACTTTTTCCCCGACCGGTTCGCCTTTAAGTCTGGTTACTTTTTTATTAACCCTGCTACCCTTCAGTTTAACCTTGGCTTTTAAAGTCACCGGCGGCCCGAAAAAACTGGTTTATTTTTTAACTTCCGGCATCTTGATTTCCTCAATCATCTTAATCGGCAGCCAGCTTTTGCCCAACCGCCCCCTTAATCCGCTTTTATTGCCCAAACTCGCCAGTTGGTCCATTGCCATTGATACCTTAAAATCTAAAGCTTTTTTCGGCGCCGGCCCCAACGAATTTTTAAATCAGTTCACTCAGTTTAAGCCGATCAGCCTTAACCGCACCCCTTTATGGACAGTTAACTTCAACGCCTCCGGCAGCGAATATTTACACATCCTTACCACCATGGGCTTAATCGGTTTAGCGGCCATCGGCTTAATTATCCTCAGTTGGTATAAACTGGTTAAACGCGATGCCGGCACCCGGATTACCTCGGTCCAACTGGGTCTGAATTTAGCTACTATTACCCTGCTCATCATCGGCTTGTTTATCCCTTTCACGGTTTTTCACTGGCTGATTTTGGCCGGTTATTTAAGCTTATCCGTCGGCCTGAATAAAGCCAAAAACTTAACCAAAGTCAAAGATGTCGCCGTCACTCTTAATACTTTCACTATTGTCCCGCCCTTTGCCGACAATCCAGTCACTTCTGCCTCTTTTGCCTCCAACGTTCTCCCGATTATTATCGGTGTGGTTGTCTTGGCAGGCACGGCTGTCGCCGGTTACCAAGTGGGGCGCGTCTATGCCAGTGAACTTTTCTTTCAACAAAGCCTCGTCGCCGCTAATAACAATCTCGGCACCCAAACTTACAATTTACAAATTAAAACCATTAACTTAAGTCCGAATATTGACCGTTATCACCTGGCTTATTCCAATACTAATCTGGCACTAGCCAGTGCCCTGGCCGCTAAGGCTAATTTAACTGATCAGGACAAACAGACTGTCACCCAGTTAATTCAACAGTCAATTCGCGAAGCCCGGACCAGCGTTCAACTTCAACCCAATAAATCTGCCAACTGGCAAAACTTAGCCGCTCTTTACCGCCAACTGGTTAACTTTGCCCAAGGTGCTGATCAATTCAGTATTGACGCTTACACTCAGGCGGTTATGCTGGATCCGGCTAACCCCGGCTTAAGATTGGAAATGGGCGGCCTGTATTACTCTTTAGGCAAATTCGACCAAGCTGTCACCCGCTTTCAGGAAACCATCCAGCTAAAGCCGGACATGCCTAATGCTTACTACAATCTTTCCCATGCCTATTTAAGCCAGAAAAAATACCTGGAAGCCTATCAAGCGATGCAGCAAGTGGAAGCCCTGATCCCGGCTGATTCGGCTGACGCCACCACCGTCAAAACCGAACTGGCTGATCTCAAAACCAAGCTTCCCGCAACAACGACTCAACCTCAAACCACTAACGCGCAAACTCAAACCTTAACTCAACCCTCGCCCGCTCCCGCAGCGCCGAAAAACTTTGCCCCGGTTAACGTTGAACCGGCCCCCTCGCCCACCCAATAAAGCAGGTTAAGTATAAAAAAATAACTTGATGCAGGTAATAATCCTTTTATGTGCTTGCCCTGAGGTATTTCCGAAGGGCTTGCACTGAACGTAGTGAAGTGGACTCACTGGGAATTGAACCCAGAACTCACCCATGCGAAGGGTGCGGTATACCGTTTACCTATGAGCCCCGATATTCAATTATACAATTTTCTCTATCTCTCTTTTCAAATCTTCCAAATTTTCATGGGTGGCAGCGCTGATCGCTATTACCGGCTTCTTTGTCTTTTTTAGGACTGCCAAGCCTTGCTTAATCTGCTTTTTATTTAGCACATCAATTTTATTTAGAACTACAATTTCCGCTTTTTCTATCAAGCTGGTTGAATAATAACCTAACTCGTTTCTCACTACCTCATAATCCCGATAAAGCTCTTTTGCCGGCTCGGTTAATAGCTTTGTCCCGTCCAACAAATGTACCAAGATTTTACATCTTTCTATGTGCCGCAGAAAATCAATTCCCAGTCCCCGACCCAAGCTCGCGCCCTCGATCAACCCCGGTATATCCGCCAACACTAAATTCTTTTTTTCTAAATTTAAAACTCCCAGATTCGGTTCTAAAGTGGTGAACGGATAATCCGCAATTTTCGGTTTGGCTTTGGTTAACACCGACAGCAAAGTGGATTTGCCGCTATTGGGCAACCCAATCAAGCCCACATCCGCCAATAGTTTCAACTCCAACGCCAACTCTTTCTTTTCCCCGAATTTGCCTTTTTCCGCCATCTTCGGTGTGGTGTTGGTTGACGACCGAAACTGCCAGTTGCCCTTACCGCCTTTGCCGCTTCTCCCTAGCAAAACTTTCTGGCCTTCTTCATTTAAATCCAATTCTTTCGTGCTTAAACCTTCGCGTTTAATCTTAATCAAAGTCCCCACCGGTACTCTGATAATTAAATCCGCCCCGTTCCTTCCGTGCCGTTTGCTTTTCCCGCCCGCCTCCCCCCTCTCCGCTTCAAACACTTTCTGGTATTGAAACGGTTTTAAAGTATTCAAATTTTTGTCTGTTTCCACCCAAATACTGCCGCCGTCGCCGCCGTCGCCGCCGTCCGGACCACCCTTCCAGAGATTTTTTTCGTGATGAAAACTCACCCGGCCATTTCCGCCGTCGCCGGCCTTTATCGTAATTCTGGCATAGTCAATCATGTCATATTCTAACACACTTACCCTTGACGTAAGGTACCGTACCTTACATAATAAACCAATGCCCAGCCGCTACTATTTACGCCAATTCTACCCCGACACTTTTCACCACATTTATAACCGCGGCGCCTATAAACAAAAAATCTTTATTACTCAAAAAGATTATCAAACTTTCCTGGACATTTTGTCGTATTATTTAAAATTCCCTACCGGTAAACCATTCGTCAGAGCCGCTAAAAAATTTCCCACCAACTCTCCCGCTTGTCCATTATTAGCTTTTTGTTTAATGCCTAATCATTTTCATTTATTGATTCAGCAAGTCAACAATCAACCGACCATCGCCAACTTATTAAAAAGGGTGAGTATCACCTACGCCATGTACTTCCAGGAAAAACATCAGCACTCCGGTGCGTTATTCCAAAGTAAATACAAAAGCATTTCCGTTCAGTCCGAAAACCAATTGTTATATTTATCCAAATACATCCACCTAAATCCTACAAAAATGACAGGTACCGTACCTTACATATATTCTTACTCATCGCTAAAAGATTATATTAATCTTACGGAAACACGGACATGGATTCATCCGGAAATCATTCTTAACGCCGCCTTCCCCAACTCTCCCAACCCCGGAACAAAATACCAGAAATTCGTTTTAGACATTAACGATCAGAATTCTGAATTAATTCAACCCGTTACTATCGACTGATATGTAAGGTACCGTACCTTACAAGGTATGACAAAGAAACTTAACTGGCTAATCTGTTTAATCTTGTTTCTGGCCGCCTTCCTGCTTCGGCTTTATAAAATCGACCAGGTTACTCCGGGCATGTGGGGTGATGAAATTACCGTCGGCCAAGCCAGCGAAAATCTGCTCCTCAGCCGCCAAATCACTCCTTTTGTGGACGTTAACTACGGCCACCCTACCCCCCTGCTCTACTTAACCGGACTGGCAATTAAACTTTTCGGCCGCAGCGTTTTCAGCCTCCGCTTAACCAGTGTTATTTTTGGCAGTTTAGACATTGCGATTTTTTATCTTTTTTTAAGGCGGTGGCAACCGTTATCTGTCTCTCTGGCCGCTTCTCTGGCTTTTCTGTTTTCCTACCCTCACTTAATCGTTTCCCGCTTTGCCTACGAAATGACCGCGGCGATTTTTTTTCAAATTTTAGCCGCGCTTTTTCTTTATCAAAAAAAATACCTGGCCTTGGGCTTGGCTTTGGGCACCGGCTTGTTTACCTACTTAGGTTTTCGGCCCTTGGCGTTAGTATTTTTACTGCTGGCTTTAATTATCAATTTTAAAAAAATTAACCGCTTTTTTCTTGTGCTTGGCGCCGCCATTTTTATTTCCTCCCCTTTACTTTACTACAGCCTCCAACAGCCTGATCAATTTTGGGCCAGGGCTAAAAATTTATCTGTTTTTCACCAAAATTTACCCACACAAGAAATTGTCAAAGAAGTCCTGGGTGCCGCTCAACGCTCCTCTCTTATGATTTTTACTACCGGCGACCCTAATCCCCGCCAAAACCCGGCCGGAAAACCCGCTTTTGACCCGCTGACTGCTTGCTTACTATTTACCGGCCTGGTAATTTTATTCCGGCGCCAACGCCGCCTTTTCTTTATCTGGCTTTTATTTAGCTTGACTGTTTTTTTTAGTGATATTTTTTCCCTGGAAAGAATTCCTGAATTTCATTATTACGGCCTGGGACACCCTAACATTTTGCGTCTTTCCGGCCTGATTCCTTTAGTTTATTTCAGCCTTGCCTTTGGCCTTAACCAACTTAAAAAAATTTCTTTATCTTTCATGACTATCCTAACCGTAATTATTATCGTCATTAACTACCTTTGGTATTTTCAACAGCCTATCAGCCGGTTTAACTACTATGTCAATGGCGCCGGCATGTTAGAATTGGCCAAAATTATTAACGCCGGCCCCTATAAAACCGTCGCTACTTCCTCGCAAATTATTAACGACCAAAGAATTCAATATTTTGTCTCTCCGCAAATCTCTTTAAAGTTACTTACTCTGCCTTTTTCTCCTGATCAGTTAACCATTATTGATTCCGCTTTAGCTAGTCAATCAGCTAAAATTCCTTCTCAATTCACCGTCAAGCCCTTTTTCAATCCCTGGCAGGAAACTGACGCTTTACTGATCTTTCCCCCTCATTGATGTAAGGTACCGTACCTTACATATTTATTATTTGAGGTAATCGAGTGGGTTTAACAAATTACCGCCCTGCCGGATTTCAAAGTGAGCGTGCGGCCCGCTGGACCGGCCGGTTGAACCCATCTTGCCGATAAGATCTCCCCTGTTCACCGTCTGCCCGGCCGTCACCGTAAATGCCGACAAATGGCCATACAAGGTCTGAAAACCATTGCCGTGGTCAATTATTATCCGATTCCCGTAGCCGGCGTTATCCGGCCAACCGGCCACAATCACCCGGCCGCTATCCGCTGCCAAAACATTTGTTCCGATCCCGTTAGCAATGTCTATCCCTTTGTGGTACCAAACATATCGCTGAGTAATACTGCCCGAAGTCGGCCAAATAAACTGCCCCAGGGCTGAAACTGCACCGGCATTCGGAGTTTTTTGGGCCACATACCGCGTCGGATCCCACAAAACTTCTGCCGGCATCACTCCGTCAGGCACCACTAAAATCTGGCCGGCGGCCAGTTCAAATGTCTCATCGTTCGCATAAGAGTTAAACGGCCAGTTGATAATCTGTTGGGCTACCACGTCATATTTCTTGGCTATCGAATAAATTGTTTCCCCCCGTTTAACCTTATGGACCACCCCGGTCACCGGCGGTATTTCTAACTTGTCTCCCGGTTTAATTTCGTCAATGCTTTTTAAATTATTCTGCCAGCGGATGGTATCAATGGACACATCAAATTTTTTGGCAATCGACGACACTGTATCTCCAGTTTCCACAATATACGTCACCACGTTGTCCCGCGGCTTCACCGAAACACTCGTACTCATCTCCATCATGTCTCCGGTTACCCCCAACACCGCCCCACCCTGCCCGTCTCCGGAATCTTCACCCACCGCCTGAGTCACAATTGGCGCCAGCAACAAACCCACTAAAAACAAGCCGGTCATCCCGGTGTGTAAAAACGGCCGGGTATAACGGCCGCGCTTGCTGACTAACCCATCCACCACCACATCTTTAGTTGATTCAAACTGCTCTAAAAATTGTGTCCCTCTTTTAATAAAGTATTTAACTAAAAACTGCCAAAAATTTTTCAGGTCCCACCACCAGACTAAAACCGCGTTTGTTCTTAACCGCTTGAAAACCGACAATCTTTCCATAGAAACACTATTCTAGTCTATTTCCCCAGTTTTTTCAAAATTTCCTTCACTTGTTTTTCCATCACCGGCAAATCTTTTTTAACTGTATTCCACACCACTTCCAAATTGATTTCATCATAATTATGAATTAATTTATTTCGCATTTTAATAGCGTTTTTAAACAAATCATTATCCGGCAAACGGTTAACCGCCTCCCCGATTATCTCTAATTTTCTGATCGTCGCATCCTGAATAATTTCATTTTTTAAAAATTCTCCCAAACTCACTTTTACCAAATATTGCCGGACTTTAGCAATTGCTTCTAAAGTCTGTTTTAAATAAACTTTATTATCTTTAACCATACAAATTAATCATGTCTTTTTTTGCATACGGCTTAACGTGTTTATTTAATTTTGTAATTAATTCCACCGGCCGACGAAACTCTTGGGTCAACTCGCTTTCCATCTCCAACAAGCCGAATAAACCGGGAATTTTATCTTTATCAAACTCTACTAACAAATCCGCATCGCTGTCCGGACGAGCTTCTCCCCGGGCTAATGAACCGAATAATTTTAACGATTTTATCCCGTTTTTCCGGCAAAAATCCGCCAACTTTTCTTTATTAATCACCGCTTTTTGTAACAATTTATTTCCTGGCAACAATTGCCTGAGAGCGGTTCTTACCAAATCGCTGAAAGAAACATAATAACCGGCTTCAATTTGCCGATCCGCATCTGCTTTTAATTTATCCGGTAAAGAAATATTAATCGTACTCATATGTATGAATATTAGCAATATTCATACATAAAGTCAAGCTTTACTTACTTCCCCAAACTTTTCAAAAACTCGGCGTTGTTACTGCTTTTTATAATCCGCTCCAGCATCACTTCGGTCGCTTCATTTTCATCTAAGACGTCAATCATCCGCCGCATGGTCACGATTTTTTCGTACTCACCCTCTTTAAATAACAACTGCTCCTGCCTGGTACCAGAGCGCTTAATATCAATTGACGGAAAAATCCGCCGCTCGGACAACTTACGGGACAAATGCAGTTCCATATTGCCGGTACCTTTAAACTCTTCGTAAATCAGCTCGTCCATTCTGGAGCCGGTTTCCACCAAGGCTGTCCCGATAATCGTCAACGAACCTTTGAGCGGCTTGCCCTGAGCGTCAGCGAAGGGTTCAAAATTTCTGGCCGCCCCGAAAAACCGCTTCGGTGGATACAAAGCCACCGGATCAAATCCGCCGGACAAAGTCCTTCCCGACGTCGGGATCGCCAAGTTGTACGCCCGGGCCAACCGGGTAATTGAGTCCAATAAAATTACCACATCTTTTCCCTCTTCCACTAATCTTTTCGCTCTTTCCAAGGCTAATTCCGCTACCTGTGTCTGTCGCTGAGCCGCTTCGTCAAAATTGCTGGCCGCCACTTCTCCTTTAACGTGCCGCCGGATATCGGTAACTTCTTCCGGCCGCTCACCCACTAAAACGGCCATTAACACCACTTTGGGGTGATTAGCCGCAATACCTTCAGCAATATCTTTTAAGACTGTCGTTTTTCCCGCTTTTGGCGGCGACACAATTAAACCTCTTTGGCCTTTACCGATCGGCGCCACTAAATCAATTACCCGCGCCGTAATTTTCTTTTTGTCATATTCCAAATTTAATCTTTCGTCCGGGAAAATCGGGGTTAAGCGGTCAAACACCGGCCGTTTTAACCCTTCTTCAAACACTCTCCCGTTTACTTTTTCGACTTTTAACAGGCCCCAATACCGCTCATTGTCTTTCGGTTGCCGGGCCGGTCCGGTGATCACGTCTCCGGGCCGCAAATTAAATCTTTTAATTTGGGTGGAAGAAATATAGATATCTCTTGTGGAGGGCGAAAAATCCGGCCGCAATAAGCCGTGACCTTCCGGAAACATCTCCAGCATGCCGGACACTTCCTCGGTCGGCAAATCCGCATCGGGAATTACCCGGTTATCCACGTAGCCGTTAAAATTAGAATTATTACCCTGCGGTCTGTATGGTCTAGCCATCGGCCTACGGTTCATATAAGGTTTTCTATAAGCCGGCCGATTAGTCATCACCGGCCTGTAAGCTTGTACTACCGGCGCTGATTGAACAACCGGAGCCGCTGCTGGTACAACCGGGGCTACCGGGGCTACCGGGGCTACGCCTCCCACTAAATCATCCACCGAAACGCCCTTGTCAACCTCGGCCAAGGGCCGATCAACCTTTGGCTGATTTTTCTTAACAACCATAAAAGATTCCTTTCTTGAAAAACAATGGAGAAAATTAAATTAAAAACATGAATTTATTAGACGAATTCTTTGGGGAAATCAATCAAATCTAACTTAAGTATAGCAAATTAATAATTCCTGTCAAGCTTTAAGAGAATTTAAATCAACTGCCACGGCCGGATGAACATACTTGCCGTCCGCCTGATTAAATTTATAATCCCACCAAAGATTAACAAAATCAGCAATCCTCATTCTATAAATCCGCCGGTGTTCCAAAGTCAAACCATCTCCCTTTTCTGCCTCCCCGTCGGCTAAAACAATCCCTTGACTATCAAACCAACGTTCGTTGCCGTCTTTATCCCGGTAAGAGTCAGCCAACTCAATCCAGTCTTCATTTAAATTAATTGCCAATGCCCAATGACCATTGTCTAAATTGTCATGATAACCAAAAGGGTGACTTTTATCCGGCAGCACGTCCTGAAACAGAATTCCCACGGCCTTATCTTCATCTAGTAACTGAGTCAGTTTATCAACCGTCATTTCTTCCCCACCATAAACCGAAACCCCGTCAAACCACTGATGTAGATACCGATGAGCATTTTCCGGCAAACACCAATTGTCTCTTAATTTAAATTTTAACGGGTGGTGGTGAACCACCAAATAATGCCATGAATAAACCTCTTTACCGATCTCTTGTTGACTGGGGGCCGCCTCCGGATTTTTCCCCTGAAGCCATAAGGCCACCTTAATCATTGTTCTGATCATCGCCGGACCACAAGCGCTGTCTTCCAATATTTCCAGATTATTTTCCAGTATCTCTGCGTTTGTCATTCCGTTATTTTATCAGAAACTTCCTACTGCGCCTCCACCACTAATCGATTCTTGGTTGTCCCTCTCGGTGTACAGGTCACTAAATATAACTTTTCTCCGTTCTTCTCCGCTTGAAACACACTCGTATCATTGACTGGTACCACCTCTGACCCCACCACCCGGTAAGCCTTTTTCTCCCCTAAAAACCAGACAATTATTTCATCCCCTTTCACCAACTCATCCAAGCGGTAAAACACCGCGTTATATAAACTGACGTTGGCTTCACTATCGGTTGAATGGGCAAATAAAGTCACGCTCCCACCCATGCCCGGCAGATAAGTTCCGGCCGCATGGGCCACCCCTTGTTTTAAGGCTGACTCATACTCTTTCCTATCAACGCTGTTGACATTGGCCAACACTTTGGCCGCCGCGCCGATCTTCGGTATTTCCAAACTAAAATAACTTAATGGCGTTACCTTTAAGGCTTCGGCCGCATCCAGTCTTAATAAATCATTAAAAGTAATCTGGTTGGTTTTTAACTCTTTTAAACGCTTAATCGCTTGCTGTTTACCCACGGAAAATGGCAATAAAATCATCGTCGCTAACACTAACACTGTCCCCAATAATATTCCCCTGCCGATATGAATTAAGTTTTTCTTGATATGATTTCTTTTGCGGGAAAAAACAACAACAGACATAAAATTATGTAAGGTACGGTACCTTACATTACAGCAATAGGGCGACAATTTGCAAACCAATCCCCAGGGCCCCGGTGACCGCTAAAATCCACCAATGGCTGCTTTGGCCGGTTGCCGGAACTTTAACCGGCGGACTGGCTTTAACTACTTCCGGACTAAGATAATTACCAAAGTCAAAATAATAAGTCTGAGTTTGATCCAAAACCTTTATCTGGGTCATGTTGGTCGTATTCACCCAACCATTAACCGCCGCTTCCTGAATTTCCACTTTCGTTCCCAGGCTGATACTCACTTCTCCGCCCCAACCGGTCTGGCTATCAGTGTAATAATCCTGCCACGGATCAGAGTTAATCCGGTATTGAAAGTGCCAGCTTAATCCCGTACTCGTTTCATTGTTATCCCAAGCACCATTTTGATTACTGTCTTTAAACTTTCTGATAATAAATCCGGCTGCTGGCGCATTTGGTGACGGACTCGGTGACGGACTTAGTGACGGGCTGGGGCTAACCGAAGGACTGGGATTGGGTGATGCACTGGGTGAAGGTGACGGCGAGGCTGACGGGCTGGGTGATGGTGAAGGCACTTGATTACTAACATAGGCTTTAAAAGTCACCTGATAACTTTTTTCCGTTCCCGGCTCTACCGTCCCCAAACTCACTCCATGAATGGTGATCCCGTCGGGAAGACTGCAACCAGAAGAACACCCCGGCCCCCATTTGAGCGTGTGCCCCGGAATATAGACCAATCTCTGACCGTTTGTACCGGAAACATTAACAATCACGTTATCAGAAACATCCTCGGCGCCGCTGCCGGACAATAAAGCCGTAGCCGTAATGTTAGTCGCGTCTGAATCGGGAAAAGATGCTCGGACACTGGTGTTATCAATGTTTGATTGGCCGGAATTATTAACTAAAACCCTAAACTCGATCACCTCGCCCGGGTCGGCGGGAATCGGATCTTCCCACCCGGTAGTTCTGTCAGTTCTGTTACCGCCGTCAAAAATATTACCGCTTTGCCAAGCTGAGCCGCCGCCGTTAGGAACACCGACAACCTGAAGCTCAATACTAATCTGATAACTCTGCGCTTCTCCGGGAGAAACATTGCCAAGACTGACTCCGCTGCTGACAACCTCGTCACCCACGCTGCATCCGGAGGGGCAAACCGGACCATATTTTTTCCCTGAACCGGTAATGAAATTAAGACTGCTGCCGCCGGGATTAAGATTGACAATATCACTTTGGGAACCGGAATTGTCCGCGCTGATTTCCACTAACGGCGCTACGCCATTTCCTAAATTGAATTTCACCCTGACGTTTTCGGCATCAACCGTTCCTTGATTCACTATTCTGACTCTCAATCTTAAAGTTTGATCAGCATTACCAGATACAGGATCAACATAATCAGCATTGCCAAGAGTGAGATTTTTCCCTGCCAGAATATCGCCTCCGGAAAGATTGGTATCGGCTGCCCTAATCTTGAAATTAATAATTCGTTGGATAAAAAAAGCAAAAAGGACAACAAAAAGACCGTATAAAATTTTAGATTGTAGATTTTTTATTCTCATATTTTTTTAGGGAATATCCGTCGCTGTTGGCTCCTTTGTCGGCAGTGGACCGGGAGTGGCAGTCGGAATTATATCCGGATTAGTCGGAGCGGGTGTTGGAGTTTCCGGAATAGTGGGAGTTGGAGTTCCCGTGTTAGTCGGAGTGGGTGTTGGAGTTGATATCTCCGGAGTGTTTTCCGGCGGCTGTTGCGGCTGGCCAGATGTAGGTGTAAATGTAGCTGCAGGAGCGCTAACGCCGCAAGGCAGCCAGCGATAGCCGCTGGCAGAAACAGCGGCAACTTCAGCCTGATCTTGGAATTGATTAAGTTCATCCGGCGTGTTCGATAAAGTATAAACCTCAACTCTTAAAGTCTTGCCGTCAGCAGAAACTACCGACACTACCAAAACAGAATCATCTGAGTCTAAATTAGTTTTACCTTCATTTTCCTGGCCGTCATTTAAAATTTCCTGATCCGGATTAAAAGACAGCCGGCGACTGGTTTCCGGTTGACTGCTTCTTTTGCTGGCAGCTTTTGTATAAGTCGAACAGGCAATCGCAAAACGGTCATTGACTGTTTTCCAGTCATTATCTCCATCATCCCCTGCTTCTACCCCCAAATCGCCATAAATAATCCGCCTAAAAGTTTGTTTTCTTAAAGCTTGAACCGAATCACTTTGCGGGTCTAAATCATTCAGTTTCAACCAATTATCAACCTGAGCTAAGACGGCGGCGTCAGCATTACGAGCTTCCGTCAACAACCAGGCTCGCTGATAGTGGTCGGCTGCATCTTGCCTGAAAAAATCACCTTGAGCAGACAAAGCTTCATTAAGAGTGCGCAAGACTGGAAAATCCTGACTGCTAAAACCTAACCCCTGCCCGCCATTATTCCAGTCAAAATTAAGGTTTCTGTCACTGAAATTCTTAACCGGTAAAAACAGCTGGGCAAACATCCGGTCAAATTTAACTATCGTTAGACCTTTTCCGGCCAAAACTTCTCTCTCTGCAAAATAGGCCTTAAAAGTTTCAGAGGCAGTAATTGATTCTCCTGTTCTTTCATCAACTAATTGATTAGTAAAGGCCAGGTAGTCCGTTAGGGTTCTTTCATCTAAAGGAAAAAGTGTCGCTGTTGGTGTTGGCGTGGGCGTAGGTGTTTCTGTCGGTATGAATGTTCTTGTGGGTATTTCTGTCGGTACCCCTGTTGGTGTTGGCGTGGGCGTAGCTGTGACTGCTTCCGCTGGTGTAGGTGTGAGTTTAGAACAACCAACCAATAAAGAGCTAATTAACAAAAAATCGACAAAAACCGTACCTTCTTTAGACATATATCATAATTTTCTTAAGTGGAAGGTGGTAGGCCTGCCCAACTTACCACCCTCCGCTTAAAAACTTGACAAAGAAACCGTCAAGTGTTATTTATTTGTCAGGTTGACTTAATCTGTCCAAGTCGCCTACTTAAAGGGCATTACTATTCGAGTACCCCACTGCGATAGTGATGCTCTTTTTTTGACTATAATTAACTGTATCAAAATTTCCACCCCTTGTCAAGCCTATAAGAAAACCTTACTAAAAATCACGATATCCCCTAATAAAAACTATTAAAAATTAACTGGTAAAAAATGAGCTTAATCCCCTAAAATTTAGCCACTGTGGATAAATCTTTAATTGTCTCCGGCGAAATCACCGTTGTGTACCCCAACTTTTTCGCCTCTTTAATTCTTTTTTCCGCCCAGCTGACTTTACGGACCTCCCCTAACAATCCCACTTCCCCAAACACGGCCGTTCTCACTGGCAAGGCTTTATTCTTAAAACTGGAGACAATCGCCAGGCAAATCCCCAAATCCGCCGCCGGCTCCTGCAAATTCAACCCCCCGGCCACATTCACATAAACATCATCCGTCCCTAAAGGTAAATGTAACCGCTTGGATAAAACCGCCACCAAAAGCTGCAGTCTTCTTTGGTCCACGCCTGTTCCCACCCGGCGCGGCACCGCCAACTGGCTGGGAATCACCAACGCCTGAATCTCCACCAGCATCGGCCTGGTCCCCTCCATCACCACCGTCACACAGCTACCGGCCACATTTTTTTGCCGCTCTTCCAAAAATACATCACTGGGATTCGGCACCTCGATTAAACCGCTGGCGGTCATCGTAAACACCCCGACTTCATCCACCGGTCCGAACCGGTTTTTTTGGCACCGCAAAATCCGAAACACATGGTTTCTGTCGCCTTCAAGATATAAAACCGTATCCACCAAATGCTCTAGTACCTTCGGCCCGGCAATCGTCCCTTCTTTGGTTACGTGGCCGACTAAAAACACCGGAATTCCGGTTTCTTTGGCTAAATTTAATAACCGGTAACTACACTCCCTGATCTGACCGACGCTCCCGGCCATACCGGTTAAATCTTCCGTCGCCATTGTCTGAATCGAATCCACAATCATTAATGCCGGCCGGCCGACTTGAGCCACTACTTCATCAACATTCGTCGTCGCCAAGAAATTTAAATTAAAGGACACTCCTTTACGCAGTGAAGGTGTGTCCTTATTGGATAATCTGTTTATCCGCAGTTTAATCTGTTCCGGCGATTCTTCCCCACAAACATACAATACAGAAGGCTTGCCCTGAGCGACGCGAAGGGCTAATTGAGTCAATAATGTACTCTTTCCTATTCCCGGCTCCCCGGCCAGCAACACCACGCTGCCGGCTACTAAGCCACCCCCCAGCACCCGGTCCAACTCCCCTCGCACTTTCCCGCCCATTTAGGAAACTCCGCCCCGCAATTTTGACACACAAAATGAGTTACGTTCTTCGCCATCAAGCGTAGTATATCACGCCTCTTTTACTCTCCCCCTACCGACTCCAAATATTCCTGCAGTTCTTTCTCGACTTTTTGCCAATCGCCTTTTTCTTCGCGGATGGCTTTAAACACCAACCGGAAATCAATCAGGATGGTGTCGTCGCGGACAATCATTTTTGTATCGCTCATATTTTGTATTATAGCTTATTTATAACCTACTGGTTTTGTCGTCAGAGCCAATGACAGGCTCATCCGTCTATGGAACGCATCCACACTCTCCACAAAACAATCAATCTTTTGACCAACTTTAAACTCTTTTTCCGACGGGATCTTGCTGATATGGATTAACCCGTCCACTCCCGCTTCCAGGCTGACAAACGCACCATAGGCCGCCAACCGGGTAATCTCGCCGGTGACCTTTGTGCCTTCACTGTACTTCTCCGCCATTTTCAGCCAGGGATCATCACCCAGCTGTTTCACTGACAAATTCAGTCTCGAGCTCTTGGCATCCACCCCGATCACTTTAACTTTTATCTTGTCTCCGGCCTTAAAGAAGTTGGCCGGATTATCCACCTTTTCCCAGGAAATCTCGCTGATGTGCACTAAACCTTCTAAAAATAATTTCTTGATATTCGCCCTCACAAACACTCCAAACGGCATAATGCCGGACACCATGCCTTCTAAAATATCGCCGACTTTTACCTCTTTTAATGCTTCGGCTTGGTGAGCCAAAGCCGCTTTTTCCGACACCGCTTTTTCACTAAAAATCAGCCGGTTTTTGGTCCGGTCAACCTCAATTACTTTAACGTTAAAGCTTTGATTTTGCAGTTCCGTCAGTTTGCCTAAAAATTCCCGGCCGAACTGTGAAGACGGCACAAAACCACGCACGCCTTTAGCTTTAACAATAATCCCACCTTTATTAACTTCCAAACCGAAAACATCCACCACTTCGCCTGTTTTTAAGGCTTGCTCAAACACTTCCCAGCGCTTATCCATAATCGCCTGCCTCAAAGACAGTAAAATCTGACCGCGCTCGCTTTCCGGACTGCCCACATAGGCCTGAACCTTATCGCCGACTTTCATGTTGGCTAGCATCTCCTTGGCCGCTTCATACTCTTTATCCGTCACCACGCCTTCGGTTTTAGCGCCAATATCGATGAGGATTACTTTCTTAGTAATATCGGTAATCACCCCTTCCACCAACTGGCCTTTTTTCAAACCTTTAAGGTTATATCCCGTTTGCTTGAGGAGCTCATCCATTGTCTGGGGCTCGCGCTTAGAAACAGTTTTCTTGGCTACCTTGCTTACTTTTGCTACTTTGGTTACTTTTACTACTTTTTTTACTTTTTTCTTCGCTGGCATTTCATAAATCTCGCTTTCTTTAGAGTGGTTTATTATATCACAAAAAATCTAAAGCTGAAGCAACTTTAAATGACTATTTAGGTTAAGATTAGGATCACTAGCCAATTGCCGATATCCTTTCACTCCCAGTATCCATATAAATGAATCTTCTTTTATCACATAAGGCCCCCGGCCAGTTCTTTCAATAACATCACCCTTTGTCATGCCAAAATCCAAATCTCCTCCGTAAACTATCATTAATGCTTCTATAAGTGAGGTATTTGTCGATGTTATTTTCAACCGATTATTGCCGCTCCCATTAACAGAGATGCAAGCTCGATTATCAAAAACCCCTGCCAAAAATTCAGGTATTTTTACCAAAGGCAAAAAATCATCAACCTTCACAATCCCCCTCCCATCTTCACTATTTGAACGCTCGGCAATTTCCACTCTTCTGCTAGTTGAACTTTCCCTCCATTCCTGAAAAGCTTTAATTTTCTCTTGCCAAGAAGGGGTAAATTCCTGCATGCGTTCTGCCAAACAAACGACTGATGCATTTTGGCTTAATATCCAATAATTATTTTTTTCACCCCTTTTCTTATTTTCCGTTCTAAAAACCCTGCCACCAAGTATTTTTTTAAAACCTCTAACTTATCCACATTATTATCTCCTACACTTACTCTTGGATAAGCATATTGATATTCACCAGATGGGTTTTTATCTATCTTAATTTCAAAATGTAACGAACCACCACTCTCAAAAAGACCACCCAACCATTGGGACGAGGCCGAAGAGATTAAAGCTTCTGATGCCTCTAAAACTTTTTGACGTTCTGACATAATTAATTATACTACAGGATGTAGCTGGGTACAATTTTTTCCACAAAAAATCCGGTCTTATTTAAAATTATGCCGGAATCACACTAAGAAGTTTTTTTGCTGACTCATTTGAATACTTGCCCAAAACACTCCTTAAATCATTAATCTCAACTTTACCGTTAGTTACTACCCCTTCAATCAGCTCATGTGGATCAATATCAAAATTGCCATCAATATCCAAAAAATTTAAAAATTTCGGTAAAAGCGTTTCAATCTTCCCAGAATCAAATTTTAACAACGAAATGAAAAGTAGATTACTATACTCTTGATAAATAACTTCATTCTCATGCCATCTTGTTAAAATGGTTTTAATTTCTTCATCGTATTCTTTAAAATCGACTTCACTGGCCGCTAAAGTAATCACTCTCCAAAAGGCATCATCTGAAAGAACGCCTTTGTCTGCTACTCGCATACATTCTAAAAAGGAGTTTTTGTCTTTAATTCCGACCGCAACATAAAGTAAATCTTTAAAAATTTCTTCGCCTTGATCACCTTGCTCTCTTAATTTGCTTGGTTCCCATTCAGAAATGGCCCCGGATAATGATGTCTTTATTTTTTCCTGGCCGGATTCTTGAGCCATCTCAAACATTTGAATAACATCTGTAAAATTCTGATCTCCTGTTGGTAACCGCCAAAAAGGAGACTTAGACGATTCCTCTCCCGTAAGAAGTAATAAATGTTTTAATTCCGTTACCGAAATTTTTTGTAAATGATCCTGGATATCAGCCTCAATTTACCTCATAGTAGGTCCGGATTATACCACAAAAAATCCGGCCTTGAGGTATTTTCATAATCAGTTGCCCGATTACTATCGTCCCCGCTGCTGCCTTTCACGACTCTGTTCGGGATGGGAAGAGGTGGTGCGACAACGCTCCAAAGACCGGAAAATGTATTATATCAAATTTTAAAGTGCTTCGTTAGCTCCTCGAAAAGTGAAGAGAACTGAACCGTTTCTCTATAGCCAAATTTTCTGGCAACGGTATATTTTCAATCGACCGATTAGTACAGCTAGGCTTAATCCTTTACAGGACTTCCACCGTCTGCCTATTACCTGGTAGTCTCCCAGGGGTCTATAGGGATTCCTTATCTTGTGATGGGCTTCCCGCTTAGATGCTTTCAGCGGTTATCCCGAATCAGTGTGGCTACCCTGCAATGCAGCTGATGCTACAACAGGCACACCAGTGACTGACCCATGCCGGTCCTCTCGTACTGGGCACAGCTTCACTCAAGAATCCAACGTTGACTGCGGATAGAGACCGACAATTTTGTTATTCCGGTTTTTTCACCGGAAATCTGAGTATTTCTATCAGATTCTCCGACTCGCATCGGAGTTCGGACTATATCTTTCCACGGTTATTTCACCGGGATCCTGCGTATAGTCTCTGAGGTGTCCTTAAATTTATTAAGGTTCCCTGCTGATTGTCCGCACTTTACAAATTTTCACTGATATAAATATCGAGTATTGAAAGATTCACGGAGTTTCCAGCATATAGCAGGATTTATAGACAGCAAGGTCTTATACTTTACTGTCTTGCGACGTTCTGAACCCAGCTCGCGTAGGGTTTTAATGGGCGAACAGACCAACCCTTGGAAGCTTCTTCACCTCCAGGATACCCTGAGCCGACATCGAGGTAGCGAACCGCACCGTCGCTGTGGACGCTTGGGTGCGACTACTCTGTTATCCCCGGGGTAGCTTTTATCCGTTAAGCCCGATACATCCCACGATGTATTCGAGGATCACTAAGGCCAGCTTTCGCTCCTGATCCACTTGTAAGTGTCACAGTCAAGCACCCTTATGCCTTTGCGCTTCCAGACTGATTTCTATCCAGTCTAAGGGTACCTTTGCGCGTTTGCGTTACCTTTTAGCAAACCACCTCCCCAGCGAAACTACCTCCCAGACACTGTCCCTAATTTCGTATTCAGAAATTCTAGGTTAGATTTATTTAAGTTAACGAGCGGTATTTCACTTGCCCCCGACTTGCGTCGGGGTCCCGCCTATCCTAAACAATCAAAATAAATAAATCCGTGCCAAGTCATAGTAAAGCTCCACGGGGTCTTCTTGTCCTGCAGTCAATAGGCCGCATCTTCACAGCCAATGCAATTTCGCCGGATGGGCGGTTAAGACAGTTTTCAAGTCGTTAGACCATTCATGCGCGTCGAAACTTACTCGACAAGGTACTTCGCTCAAAAAATGTTAACTCATGATCGCTCATGAGATCGGACTATATCTTCCCCACATAGTTTTAACGACGTGGGGTTCTGCGTATAGTCTCTGAGGATTCTAAAAATTTCGGCCGCTTTTGTTGGTTGATTTTTTCTGACATTTTGGCAATTCTTTCTATCCCTTTTAAATTTAAATGCAAACGCTTTTTCCTCATAAGTCTAATCACTTGGCTCCAAATCCTAAATGAATTTTTCTTATAAGTTTTAAGCTTATTTGCTTTAAAAAATGGAATAATTTTTTCTTCCAAATCTGCCAAATTTCTCACACAATATCGGTAAAGATTCTCTTTGTGGTTATCGTTTCTGCGATTCACAAAAATTCTTCCGCATTCAAAAAATCTCTTTACTAATTCTAGGCTTGATAAGCTTTTTTCGCCTTGAGTTATTACAAACTCCGGCATGACTTGCCAACCAAGTTTCGCTTTGTAATTTTTATTAATTGAAATGCAAAAACATCCTTCACCATCGGTAAATCCAACTATCCAGCCGACTATTTTTAGTCTTTCCTGCTGATTGTCCGCACTTGAAACTTTTTTACTTTTCACTATGTGTAGAATAACACATAATTAGTTGTAGTTCAAGATACTCGGAGTTTCCAGCATATAGCAGAATTTTACTAAGGCAGCTTATTTACCTACCTTAGAACAGTTCACTTTGTTACTAGGACGATTGATTACGTCTCCTTATATCGCTATAAGGGTCGGACTATATCATGTCCGATAATTATTACATCGGACGTCGACGTATAGTCTCTGAGGATATTGGAGTTTATTGTTTAAAAGACTCTAGTTGCTTTGGATGAATACCAAGCATTGCTGACATTGTCTCTTCTCTACTTACACCAAGTTTTGTAAATTCTTGTAATACTGTTTCTCCTATTTTTGCCCCCCCGGACCCATTATTGTTGGCCCAATCGTTTTCAATTTAGCTATCTCACTTTCTGTAAGAATTCTTGGTGTTGGTGTTTCTTCTCCCATATTATCTCCAATCTTTCCTGCTGATTGTCCGCAGGAGACGAATTTTTACTTTAATTATTTATTATATCATAAATAGCAAATAGATTAAAGTATCGCTCCATTCTAATCCTTTTTCAGGACGGTTTTTCCAGCATTTAGTCGACTTTTTTAACTACAATCTGTTTGTTTATAGTTACTGCTGCCGTTCACTGGGGCTTCGATTGAAGGCTATCCCGAACAAGTCGGGGTTACCCTCGCAATTAACCTTCCAGCACTGGGCAGGTTTCAGCCCGTATACCTAAGCTTTCGCTTTAGCACAGACCTGTGTTTTTGTTAAACAGTCGCTTGAAAATCTTTAGCTGAGCCCACGTTCATTAACTGAACGTGGAAGGGAATCTTGCGAACTTACTCCCAGCTGATTTGCCGAATTCCTTAACCACCGTTCTTCCGTCTGCCTTGGTCTACTCAACCGGTTCACCTGTGTCGGTTTGCGGTACGGACAATTACTAATCTGGTTGCGATGCTTTTTCCAAAGACTTAAACCATTCAAGTTGCCCGGCTTGCGCCAGACTCCCCGTCAAGACTCGCCGTCGCCCTGGTGGATTTTCCTGCCAGAACTGACTCATCTTTTAGACGTCAAATCAATAAGACGCTTAAACTTTCAAATCTTGTCCCACCCCAACTCATAACGATTAATAATCGGTACAGGAATATTAACCTGTAATCCATCGACTACGCCTGTAAACAGGCCTCGCCTTAGGACCGACTAACCCTACGTCGACAAACGTTGCGTAGGAAACCTTGAACATTCGGCATACTGATTTCTCATCAGTATCTCGCTACTTATGCCGGCATTCTCACTTGATACCGCTCCAACAAACCTTACAGTTTATCTTCACTGCTGTATCAACGCTCCCCTACCGTCCTGACTTACGTCAAGGCTCTTAGCTTCGGTAAATTACTTGATCCTCTTTAATCTTGGGCGCCGCCTTCCATCGACCAGTGAGCTGTTACGCTTTCTTTTAAGGATGGCTGCTTCTGAGCCGACCTCCTGGCTGTTTAAGGACTGCGACTTCCTTATAAACTAAGTAACTTTTAGAGACCTTAGCTGAAGATCTGGGCTGTTTCCCTCTTGTAACTGGAGCTTAGCCCCCAGCTACTGACTCCTCTTGTATAGCTAACGCAGCATTATGAGTTTGATTGATCGCGATGAGCTTGCGCTCGCCGTGACCATTCAGTGCTTTACCTCTGCGCGCCACAAAAGGGCTATACCAATATATATTTCGGGGAGAGCCAGCTATCTCCGGGCTCGTTTGGCATATAACCGCTAATCACAAGTCGTCTCATAGTTTTTCAACACTAACGAGTTCGGGCCTCCATCAAGATTTCTCTTAACTTCACCCTGCTCATGAATAGATCGCCCGGTTTCGGGTTCTCTGCCAGCTGCTAAACGCCCTGTTAAGGCTCGCTTTCACTACGCTTCCCCCAGCCAAGCTGGGTTAAACTTGCAACTAACAAAGACTCGCCGGCTCATTCTTCAATAGGCACGACATTATCCTGTACCGAAGCTTGCGCCTGGTACGGGACTCTGTCGGTTTGTTAGCAATCGGTTTCAGGTTCTCTTTCACCGGGTCATCGACCCTTCTTTTCACCTTTCCCTCACGGTACTTGTTCACTATTGATATGTACTAGTATTTAGCCTTGGAGCGTGGTCGCCCCAGCTTCCCACAGGAGTTTGCCGTCTCTCGTGGTACTCAGGAATCTTCTAGAGTAATTTTAAATTTTATTTACAAGGCTTTCACTTTCTCTGGCCAACGATTCCGCGTTGTTCAATTATTTAAAACTATCTCATATTGAAGTCCTACAACCTCCTACTTCGCTCCTTGCGGAGCTACGCGGGATTTGGGCTGTTTCGCTTTCACTCGTCGCTACTGACGAAATCTCGTTGATTTCTTTTCCTCCGGCTACTTAGATATTTCAGTTCGCCGGCTTACCTGCTCCGACTTGCGTCGGAGTTCCTCATATTTACATATGAAGGGGTTTCCCCATTCGGACACCGCCGGATCAAAGCTTTTTGACAGCTCCCCGACGCCTTTCGTGGCCTGACACGTCCTTCTTCGGCTAGTACATCCTAGGCATCCACCGAATGCTTTAATTCGAATAGACCATTGCCGTTCTTTTTTGGCTATAAAGATCGGTTTATCCCGACAGTTACGTCGGGATATTCGTTCTCTTCACTTGTCAAAGAGTCCCTTGCGGGAGCCATAAAAACTACTACGCTAACCAACTAATCACCCACGCCAAAACGAGTTGCTGTTTTGTATTGCATGTCTGTTAGTTAATCGCATTAAGTTTTTGGTTTCTCCCGTAAATTTTAAGACAAAAGATATGATATCACTTCAAAACTCAAGTGTCAACGCCGAGAATGCGCCAAATAAATAGTTCTCTCCCATTCCCCACGCTCATCCGCCAACACATCCACCCCTATTTGCACGCAATCTGTCATCGTATCCATCCTCCAGGTTAAAACATCAGTATAACAATTATCGCTAGGGCGCCTCTTATCTGGTTCATCTTGAGTAATTTCATTCACCGTTTTCCAGCCGTCAACCTCTCCCGTTAATTCATTTAGTAACAGCTGCACGCCCCTTTCAATATCCTGTTCACCGACCGCGCCTTTTAAATCCGATTGTTCTTTTATAGGAAACGTTAAAACATGACTCTTGTCTGTTAAACTCACCCTTGCCCCGCGCACTAAATCCAACCTCTTAATTTCTCCTGCTTTAACCCGTTCCAACTGCGAATGAAATATCTGCAAAACCAACTCTTTAGGCAACTGGACAACTGCTGGTTTTTGATCTGTTAATACCATAAATTTTAACTCAGGCTGATTTTTGCAGCCTCGGCCGCCTTCTCGGTTAAAAAAAGATCTGTCTCTAAATTCAATTTTCTAATAGCTACTTTCCCCGCCTCTGCCTCAAAGCCTACCAACGATTCAAACTCTTGTAACTTTATAGCACTACTGTCCTTCTCTGACTCAAGAAATTCATGGCGGGCAACTAAATATTTTGACAAAGGCACACCGATTAAAATTTGTCTGGCAATCATTACCCCAAGGTCGGCTGAAAATTTAATTTTATCAAAAATAATATCAAGGGGCCGTTTTCCCGGTTCTCGTACAAGGTATGCAATTGCGTCAGCCGCACGATATATTTGGTTTTTTTCGCCGCAAAACTCAATGTCCCATCCTTTTTGGAATCTTAATATAAGATACTCATCTACCGGAACCCACTCCGCCGCCACTTTTACAATAAACGGAATTTTTTCTTTTGGGGCAGGCGTTGATAAACCTTCAGGTAACGCCATAACTTATAATATACACCACAAGTCAATTTAATGTGCTCGCACCGAGGTTCGCGAGGTGGGCGCTTATGGACTCGAACCATAGACCCCAGTCTTATCAGGACTGTGCTCTACCAACTGAGCTAAGCGCCCGTAAAGATCTATTTTATCACCAAAGCCCTTGACAACAAAATCAATTAAAGCTATACTGTAATAAATTGTAATACAAAATATGAGAACAATAATTAATTTGTCTTTACCGTCAGAGCTCGCCTACGTCGTTGATTCGGCCGTTGATTCCGGCAACTACGCCAGCAAAAGTGAATTTTTCCGAACACTTTTGCGCAATTGGATGGAAGATCGACTCTTGTCCGGCTTAACCACCAGTCAAAAAGAAATAAAATCAGGCAGAGGCAAACTGTTAAAATCCCTAAAATCTCTCCGTTAAATGAAAATTTATTACTCGACAAAATTTGCCAAAGAGTATAAAAAATTACCTCTTAAAATCAAAATTTTGGCTGAGAAAAAAGAAAAGATTTTCCGGCAAAATCCGCTTGATCACCGCCTAAAAACCCATAAACTCACCGGCAAACTCCAGGAATTTTGGTCTTTTTCAATTAATTTTCAGTACCGGCTGATTTTTGAGTTTATTGATTCCCAAACCATTTGGTTTCACTCCATCGGCACCCATCAGATATACCGGTAAATAAGCTATTATAAATAACTTATTTCTCCGTTTTCGATTCTCGCTACCCCTTCCCACATCCGCCATTCATTATAATTCGGAATTTCCCAATCAGATGTAAACACATAAACCTCTTCACCCATAATCTCATGCCTTACTCCAGTTACACCGTCCTCTTGTGATAACAATCTTTCAGTATCTTGAATTTCTGTTTTACATGGTTTTTCTTCTGAAGCTATCCCTGTTCCACAATGTTTATTAAAAGGGCATTTATCCGCACAATTCAAAGGCACCGTAAAAAGTTTTTCTGTCATACTTTAATCGGTATTTTACCACCAAAAACCCCTCCGTAGCTTTAGCGGAGGGGGGTTGTCAAACTCAAGGACTGGTAGAAAGACACCGACTGTTTTTAGAGAGGACAGTCTCCTCAGAGGCGAAATTGATCGCTCCTTAGAAAGGAGGTGATCCATCCGCTCCTTCCAGAACGGATACCTTGTTACGACTTAACGCTGATTATCGACCTCACCTTAGTCCCTAGTAAACTAGGTCCTTCGGGCGCTGCCGACTTTCCTCATTTGACGGGCGGTGTGTACAAGAAACGGGAACGTATTCACCGTGGTCTGCTGACCCACGATTACTACCAAGTCCAACTTCATGCGGGCGAGTTGCAGCCCACAATCTGAACTG
>JAPLVF010000010.1 GCA_026397255.1 Candidatus Beckwithbacteria bacterium
AATATGGCCGGGGTTGATAAGAAACATTGGCGGAAGTGGCGGTGACGGGACGGCCTAATTGGTTAATAATTTTAATAATAAGCGGATAGTGAGGAATCCGAACACCTAATGTACCCGTTTCTGATTCAATGCCGGAACCAACTTGGTGTTTTCCGGCGGAAACGACGGTTAAAGGGCCGGGCAGAAATTTTTGATATAAGTTTTTGGCAGTCGGATTAAGTTTGACGTATCTGGCGGCCATCTGGATATCAGTGACAGCGACGGATAAAGGTTTGCCTTCGCGCCGGGTTTTGTAACATAAAAGTTTGTTAACGGCGGTTTGATTAGTGGCGTCAACACCGGCGCCATAGCAGGTTTCGGTGGGATAAATCACCAAGCCGTCGGCTTGCAAGACTTTGACGGCTTCATTGATAATATTTTTTTGGGTGGATTTAAGAATGCGCATAGGTTTTTCTGGCATGATAAAGTTTTTCAGTAAATCCGCCTTCTTGAGCATGTTTTTTAATAAGTGATTCTACTTGTTTATTTAGTAAAAATGAAGCTTGATGGCAAAGAGTGAGGAGTAAATTGGCGGCTTCTTCAGGATTTTGTGGTAGCGCAAAATCCTGTCGTAAGTTACCTAAGGTTCTTAAGTCACTTAAGTTTTTTACGAGGCGGGCAAATTTTGCCCGCCAGGATAAAACTCGAGGATCAATTTTACTCCACTGCGGCCATTGTCTTTGACGGAGAAAGTCTTCATAGTCGGCCAATAGTTCTTCCAGCGAACCTTTGGCAATATTAGTTAGCTTAATGGCGGTTTTTAGAGAAGTATTCATGTCTTCTGAGCCTTCAACGATATTTTGTTTGCCGGATCGGGCGGCACCGGTCATTTGTTCGGAAAGTTTGTAGCTTTTTATCCACTTTTTACAGAATTCCACAGTTAAATCGTAAATTATTAGAGAAAACCAGTAAGTAAATAACTTAGTGTAACTAGCGGGCATAGGTAACTTAGGCTACTTCAGGTTAATCGAGTAGAGGTTGGGGGGCAGATCCGAGCCGCCGTTTAAAGAAGTTAAGATAATCAAACGGGAGCCATTGGGCCAGGGATAAGCAAAGTTAGCGCTAAACGGGCCGGCATAGACGGTGTCGGCATTGGTGGCGTCGTATTCAGTAATAATGATTTTACCTGCCTGCGCAGGCAGGGAGTCATTAATCACAATGACGTGTCGGGAATCGGGATACCATTTAATAGAAGATAGGGCTATAGGACTGTAGCGTTTAGTTAATTCAGCTACTGGATCGATTTTTGGTGGCACTGCTTTGATTTTAGGATTAGGGGTAGGAGTGGGGGAAGATTGCCAGGCATTGGTCAGCCAGAAGTTGCGATCTTCCAATAAATCGTAAATATAAATGTTAGCGGGCTGGAGTTGGCGAGTTTGTTTTTGGGTAGAACTGGCCGGCAATTGGGGAATTAAGTTATCAGGAATGGTAATTGTTTGGTCAGGAACGTACATAATTTTTTCCGCATCAGGAGAAAAAACAAAGTTAGCCGAAGCGGTGGCGACGGTTTGCATAAAAACCGGCAAAGTTTTGATTAATTCTTGGTCTTTTTTATCCAAAGTGTCGTTCCAGTCTTTTAAAATTACCGGCAGTTGAGCGGAAACATCTTTAACTTGACTAATATCGTTAAAACTGTTGGTGTTTAATAAGACGTTTAGTTCGTCGGTTTTGCCGGCATTAATGGTGGCTAAAACTTGATTGGAGTCGGGCGACCAGGCAAGGCGGGCGTTCACTAAATCAATTTTGGTCGAAGTGCGGCTGATTTGGCGCGGGTCGGAATTTAAAGCAAAAGGGCGGTCAAATAAATCCAAGATGTAGAGGCCATTTTTGGCGTCAGTAGTGGCGTTATTAACGCTAAAGACAATTTTTTGGCCGTCCGGGGAAGGAATCGGGTTAATGGCGCCGGAAAAAGTTAAGGGGGTAAGGTTGGGGACGGCCGGGAAAAGGCGGGTATTGGTTTGGGTGACCAGTTCGGGTTCAAGTTTTAAGGTTTTCTCCCAGGGAATGTAGCCGTCTTTGGCAATTTTAATTTTATAGTCTTTGGGCGGTAAATTTAAAGTCGTGTCCGTGGCGGTGGTCAACTTATCATTAATAAAAACCGTGGCGCCGCGGGGAGTAGAGTTGGCGGCCAAGAGGCCGGTGCCTTCCATTTTTTTGGTGATGAAAGAAGGGCGATAACCTTTGGCGAGCCTGATGGCAAAGATCGTTCCAGCGGTCAGCAGGGCGATAATACAAATAACGATTAGTAGGCGGGGAATTCGGCGCATAGAGATATTATACCTGATTAGTTAATAATCAACCAATCAATCGGGCTGTCATTATTAACCGGGTAGTTGGTAAAGACGGTAAATTCTTTTTTAGCAACGTCTTTAATTACCCAGTATTTGGAGGCAGGGGTGTAATTTGAGTTAAAAGTCACAATAATTTGGGAGTTGGGAGTTAATTTATCAGATGCAACAACCACGTTATTTTCTCCGGCGGAGACAGTCGCCGAGCCGCTGTTGTTAAGAGATAATTGATTAAACTGGGCGCTTTGCCCGCTGAAAGTGGCTAGGGGTTCACCGATGTCGTTGTAAATAATAAGGGCGGAAGCGCTGGCAATATTCATTTGCAAGGCCGCATCCTGGGGGGTGTTAATTTGGGAAGCAACGATGGCGCCGGTGACGTTAAGATTGCCTTTAATGATGACATTGCCGCTGTCGTCCAGAGTCATCAATCCAGCCAATAAATTTAACCGGCCGCTTAAGCTACTAATGGAATCAACGCTTAAAAGATTATTAACTTTAAGGCTAGTGACAGTAGTTTGGCCAATAACTGCCAGATAGTCTTTAAAAAAGCCGGCATTGGCGTTGACAGAATCAATATCCAGATAAGCACTGGGAGAAGCTGGTTCGGAAGCAGCGAGAACAGCTGAGTTAGTGGCTAATGGTCCAGCGGCGCCGGTAGCCATTTGGTCGGCATATTTTTGAGTCAAATCGTTGATTTTATCTTTAATAATTGCCGTTAAATTAGGTTCGTTGATGCTGGCAACCAGAGAGGGAGAAGGAGAGGCTAAAACTAAAGCCTCTTTTTGCTCGATGACCGTTAAACGTTTATTTAAATCCAGAATGTACAGGACATTATTTTCTACCTGTTGTAAGAGCTGAAGGATAAATTGGGATAAATTTAAACCGGAGGCCTTGATTTCGTCAGCCGAGGCGACGTTGGGTAAATGATGGTGAATTTTAGTAAATTCTTCCAGGTCGATAGGGGAAAGGAGTTGATAATTAGTATCAAAAACATAGTCAGGAACAAGGAGGTCGACCCCATTAATGGTAACATTGCCGCCA
>JAPLVF010000011.1 GCA_026397255.1 Candidatus Beckwithbacteria bacterium
GGGGCTCGGCTTCGGCAAGGATTTTGAAGGGATTTTTGAAATCCAAAAACAATTTCTGCCCGCTCAAACGGAAGTTCGAACCAATCTTTTTTAGAAAATCCCGACCCTGTTCGGGATTTTCTTGCAAAGCGATAATTTCGGTTTGTTTTACGGTATTTATGAATCGGGCGGCGAGTTCGAACCGATTATTGCTTTTTTGCTCAAAAGCCGTCAGTTTGTCTTTCAAAAGCTGTTTTTGATTGACGAGTTTGTTTTTGGTTTCTCGGTATTCAGTAAGATTTAGGGCATTTTCAAGATAAGCGTTCATCAATTTTTCTAATTTCTCGTCAATCACTTTTATTTCATTTTCTGTTTTTTGAGCAAAAAAGCGAGATGATTGGGCTTTTCCATTTTTCTCGTTTTCAAGTTCGTTCAGCATTTTATCAGCCCAATCATCGGGCAAAGAAACTTTTTGTATCGCTTCGTTGATTTGAGATGAAATTTTTTCTTCCCTCGTAAAAACATTTTGCGAGCAAATGTGGTTTGGATTTTTCTTGGTGCAATAGTAATAAATGTATGACCTGCCACTTGGCTTTATCTTTTTGTCAGCGGTTATGGTAAATCCGCACTCGCCACAATGGAAAAATCCGCGGTAAAGAAAAAATTTCATCTTGTCCACTTTTTGCGGTTTGCTCTTTTGCTTCATCACTTCCTGCACTTCGTCAAAAAGTTTCTTTGAAATAATCGGTTCATGCTTTCCTTCAAAGTATTCTCCGTTATACCTTATCAATCCGTAGTAAAAAGGATTTCGCAAAAGATACTGGAAATTTGAAACGGAAAGCAAAGAACCTCGCCGCCCTTTCAAGCCGAGTGCATTGATAATCTTTCGGATTTCTTTCAGCGTATATTTTCCAGTGGCGTAGGCCTCAAATGCCTTTTTAATAAGCGGTGATTTTTCTTTATCAACATAAACCTGTTTTGTTTCTTTGTTGTTAAGATATCCGAGCGGGGCCATTTGAGGCCAAAGTCCGTTTTTCAATTTTTGACGATGTCCTCGTTTGATATTTTCCGAAAGATTATCAATGTAATATTTTGACTGCCCAAAAGCGATTGATAACATAAATTTTCCTTGCGGTGTGGGATCAAACCAAAAAGTTGGGAATTTTAGCTCTTTGATAATCCCAGTGTCCACAAGATAGATAATTTGCCCGCCGTCAACGGAATTTCTTGCTAATCTATCGGGGTGCCATGCTAAAATTCCCATTGCTTCGCCCGCTTCAATTCTCTTTAACATTTCAGCGAAGACAGGCCGGCCCGGCTTTTTCGCAGTTTGCTTTTCTACCAAAGTATCAACAACATCAATGTTTTCTTTTTTCGCCAGCTCTCGCAATTCGGCTAATTGGTCGGCAATACTGCGAACTTGCCTGTCTTCGCTGTCCGTTGATTTGCGGGCATAAATGAAAAACTTTTTGGTTTGATTGTCGTTTGTCATATTGCTTTAGTTAATTGGCAGTCAAAAGTAGATTATCGCTTTGCCTTTCGTCAAAGGCGAAAGAAAAAAGATTGGTTGATAAATTTTTCAAATTTATGTTTGCCTTCGGCAAACCGAACTTCAGTTTGAGCGGGCAGAAATTGTTTTTGGATTTTAAAAATCCTTTCAAAATCCTTGCCGAAGCCGAGCCCCGCCTTTGGCGGGGCGAGGCAACAATCGCCCAAAATCCTAATTTTGAAAATTGGCGGTGCCTTTTGGTTAAAATCCGAACTTTTTTTGACGAAAATCCGGACTGCGAATTTTGATAAAAACTTTTCCGCCCTCGCTTTCCCGCCGCCGAATTTCGTATTTCGCTTTGCGAAATGCGCCGCCATAAAATTTGTTTGATTAAATTCACTTAATTTGGTAAAATTATAGTAGTAAAACTTATTCTATACTTATACTAGTATAATTATACTATGAAGTCAAAAGAATTACCAACAATTGCAAAAAACATAAAGAAATACAGGCAGAAGCAGGGAATTTCGCAAGATAAACTCTCGAAACTGGCTGATATTGCCTACAATGTGATTATCAAAATTGAATCCGGCGCAACGCCGAATCCAACAATTGAAACTATGGCAAAGATTGCCAAAGGTTTGGGCGTCACAATTGACGATTTAATGAAATAAAATTTTATGGAATACAAAAAATTATCGCTAAAAAATATTTCCGCAAATCTTTTTGTCTATGGGGCTACTCACGCCATAGTTGACGGAATTTGTGCTGCAGTAATTTTTAGTATTCTCAAAAATCAAATCGTCAGCACAACAGACTTTATAAGTTTAGTAATTTTATATAATGTTTTAGCATTTGGTCTTCAGGCAATTTTTGGACTTGTGACAGATTATTTCAAATCTCCACGAGCAGTTGCTTTTTTAGGTTGTATTTTGACTGGACTTTCCGCAATTACATTTTCATCTTTTCCAATCGTAGCCATTGTTTTTGCAGGACTAGGTAATGCTTTATTTCATATTGGCGGTGGTAGTATAAGTTTGAATTTAACTCCTAAAAAAGCGACTGCTCCAGGAATTTATGTAGCCCCCGGAGCTTTTGGCCTTCTCGTGGGAACACTGCTTGGCAAAAATGGACAATTTATTATTTGGCCAGCCATATTAATTTTAGCTATTCTATGCTTGTTGATGTTTATTATTAAAAAACCGGAAATGAATTATGAGCAAAAAGAAATCAAAGAAATTAAGTTTAATTATTTTGAGTTTATTTTATTTTTAGTCTTTCTTTCAATTGCTATTCGTTCACTTGTTGGTATGGTGCTTGTGTTTCCGTGGAAAATAAATATTGATTTATTGATAATTTTGACGGCGGCGGTCGTGTTGGGTAAAGGACTGGGTGGAATTTTGGCTGATAAGCTTGGCTGGATTCGGGTTGCCGTAGGAGCATTAATATTATCAATTCCTTTCCTTGTTTTTGGCGCAAATATTCCCTATCTGGCTATTATCGGAATGTTTTTGTTTAACATAACTATGCCGATAACATTAGTCGCTATTTCGAACATATTGCCCGGTCGTCCCGGATTTGCCTTTGGGCTAACTTGTCTGGCATTGATACTTGGTGCATTACCAGCTTTTAGCGGGTTGAAACAACTTTTAGGAGGACAATTGTTTATCTTTATAATTATTGTTATCTCATCAGTGGCTCTTTATTATGCTTTGCAAACTTATTTTAAAAATTATCCAGAGAAAAAATTGGTCGATTAATTTCTCTATATTTTATTTCGTTTTTCAGTTATAATTAAATAAATTAAATCAACAAAAATATGAAAAAGCTATCCAAAATTACATCTTTAGTTTCCGCATTTGTTTTGAGTTTGGTTCTCTTCGCGCAAAGCGCCTACGCTGATTTGATAGTGCCCGGAGGAAAGGGAGGCTCACCGGGACGACTGATCCCTAAAAATGAACTTATTATTTATGGAGTGGTTGCTGGCGTAGTTATAGTTGTGATAGTGGTTTCTGTTATTGTCCTTATAAAGATAAGAAAAAAGAATGTTAATAAATAGCGGTAGTTATCTAGTCGCGCTTTTATTAACGATTGCGATTGAAATTGCTGTCGCTATATTTTTTGGCTACAGAAAAAAATTAGAAATAGCGACAATTATATTTATAAACTTAATCTCTAATCCATTACTTAATTATCTTTTATTTATAAATGGTTATTTTAAAATAGCGCAAATCAACACGACAGCAATTTTGTTTTTAGAAATAGTTGTTGTTTTGGTTGAGTGGTTGTTGTTAAGATTTACGCTACAACAAAATTCAAAAAAATTATTTACCTTGTCTTTAGTGATGAATTTTTGTTCATATATTACAGGAGTTTTAATTTTTAAATAATTTGTAGGCGGTGCGCCAACTTCGTTGGCACGAAATTCGGCGGCGGGAAAGCGAGGGCGGAAAAGTTTTTATCAAAATTCGCAGTCCGGATTTTCGTCAAAAAAAGTTCGGATTTTAACCAAAAGGCACCGCCTTCGCTCGCCGAAGCGAGCTATGGCGGACAAAGTCCACCAAGTAGATTGCGAAGGAGAGATGTCTTAGGTTTGGATTGGGAAGAGCGTTTTTATAGTATAATTAGCCTAATCAGGAGGGGTCGCCTAATGGTATGGCACGGGTTCGCTAAACCCGCGTCCGTTAAGGATGTGCGAGTTCGAGTCTCGCCCCCTCCGCCTACGTTTCTCGAATTGCTCGCTCGGCGATTTAGCCGGCTTCGCATTCGGAAACTGCGGCGGACAGGTCCGCCAATTTGTATTAAAATAAAAATATGGCCGGCCTATTTAAAAAGAAGATTGAACCAGAGAAATCCGCCTTTGCCAAGGCTCCGGCGGACAAGCCAGTGGAATTAAAAAGTTTATTAAAATGGGAAGCGCCGGTGCGGCCGTTTAAGAAAAGAGATCGGGATTATTACACGACGATTGCGGCAATTGTGTTTTTATTAGCAGTGATTTTATTGTTCTTAAAAGAATGGTTGTTGATTGCCGTAATGGTGGCGCTGATGTTTGTGGCGTATGTTTTGGCGACTGTCCAGCCGGAAAAAACCAGTCATGAGATTACGACAAGGGGAGTGGTAACCAGCGGCAAGGCCTATTTATGGAAAGATTTGAAAAGGTTTTGGTTTAGTAAAAAATGGAGTGAGACGATTTTAAATATTGATACAAATTTAAAGTTCCCCAGTCGGTTAATGATGCTTTTGGGAGAGGTAGAAGAAGGGAAAATAAAGGAGTTATTGCAGAAGCAAATTCAGTACGAAGTGCCAGAGACGACGTTTATGGACCGGTCGGCGAAGTGGTTAAGTGATAAAATACCCCTAGAGAGAGAATAAGCGCCCATAGTTTAATGGATAAAACTTTGGTTTGCGGAACCAAGGATGCAGGTTCGATTCCTACTGGGCGCACTTCGCTACGCTCAGTGCAAGTCCTTCACTTCGTTCAGGACAAGCACTCTAATTGTTGATGGAGGAGTGTGCCGAATGGTAAGGCACCGGTTTCGAAAACCGGCGTCCGCAAGGACTTGCAGGTTCAAATCCTGTCTCCTCCGCCTTCGCTCGCCGAAGCGAGCTACGGCGGACAAGGTCCGCCAAGTAGATTGCGAAGGAGAGACATGTATTATGTTTATATTCTTTTATGCTCTGATGGTGAACCATATACTGCTTGTACAGATAATTTAAAAGAAAGAATAGAAAGACATAAAAAGGGTTATGTTCTTGCAACAAAAGACAGATTGCCAATAAGATTAATCAGTTATTTTGCTTTTTCTAATAAATATACCGCCTTTGATTTTGAAAAATATCTTAAATCTGGATCGGGCAGAGCGTTTTTAAGAAAGCATAAAATAATAGTATAATTATCAGATAAATAGGCTCCTATAGTTCAACGGATAGAACGAAGGTTTCCGGAACCTTAGATAGAAGTTCAATTCTTCTTAGGAGCACCTCGCGTAGCTCGGTGCGGGGCACATTATGACAAAATTTAAAAGAGAGTTTTCAGCCGGAGGAGTTGTCTATAAAAAAGACAGAAATAAAATTTTGTGGTTGGTAGCCAAACATTCAGGGTATCATAAATGGGTGTTGCCAAAAGGTTTGGTGGAAAAAGGAGAAAAGCTAGAGGCAACGGCAATACGGGAAGTAGGAGAAGAAACCGGAATTAAAACAAAAGTAGTGGCGAAAATTCCGGAGCCGGAAAAATATATTTACACCATGAACGGGGTGAAGATTTTTAAGATGGTTTTTTATTTTTTGATGGAATATATCTCCGGGGATATTAAAAATCACGATTTTGAAATGGAGGAAATTGAGTGGTTGGAATTTGACGAAGCGAGAAAAAGACTAAATTTTCATGGGGCGAAAGAGGCGTTGGATAAGGCAAGGAAGTTGTTGGTATAATAGTTTTTAACTGGAGGAGTCGGATAGCGGTTCATTCCATACGCTTGGAAAGCGTACGAGCGCAAGCTCTCGCGAGTTCGAATCTCGCCTCCTCCGCCTTCGCTCGCCGTAGCGAGCTACGGCGGACAAAGTCCGCCAAGAAGATTGCGAAGGAGAGATATGTATTATGTTTATATTCTTTTATGCTTTGATGGTGAACCATATACTGGGTGTACAGATAATTTAAAAGAAAGAATAGAAAGACATAAGAAAGGTTATGTTCCTGCAACAAAAGACAGGTTGCCAATAAAATTAATCAGTTATTTTGCTTTTTCCAATAAATATACAGCCTTTAATTTTGAAAAATATCTTAAATCTGGATCAGGTAGGGCATTTATGAAAAAACACCAAATGATATAAAATATCTTTATGCACGTTAAGGCCTTAAGAGTTTTGTATAAATATAACGGGATTTTTGTGCTGGCGGGAAGCTTGCTGGGGCCGCTATATGCGATTTATGTGGAAAGATTGCAAAAGGGGATTTTGACAGTCAGCGCTTCCTGGGCGGCGTTTTTAGTCAGCACAACAATATTTTCTTTGGTACTGACAAGAGTCGGCGACCGGGTGAAAGAAAAAGAGTATTTGTTATTGGCCGGTTTTTTAATCAGGGCAGTAGCCTGGTTTTCGTATATTTACATCAGAAACATCTCTCAATTAATCGGGTTGCAGATTTTACTAGGTTTAGGTGAGGCGGTAGGGACGCCGGCGTTTGAAGTGATTTTTGCCGAACATTTAGAAAAAGGCAAGCACATCGATGATTACGCAGACTGGAAAGTGGTGGTAAATTTAGTGACGGCTGTCGGGACGATTTTAGGGGGGTTAATTGCCTCCAGGTTTGGTTTTACCCCATTATTTTTAGCGATGTCGCTGTTAGCTTTGGTGGCGTTTTTCGGAGTGTTATTTAAACCGAGAAGGTTACTGTAAGATGAAGATTCAGTGGCGGATTTTAATCATGATCGGACTGACTTTAATTTTGGCTTATGTAATTGTGGCTAATTTAGGAGAGGAAAGAAAACTCGTTTTAATTATCCGGCAGGTACAATTAAGATGGGTTTTATTGGCTTTGATTTTTCAATTTATTTACTATTGGCTGTATAGTTTAATGTGGAAAAAATCACTGCAGCAATACAGTATTCACTGGCGGGTAAAAGAGATTTTATTACTGACTTTCGGCTCATTGTTTATCAATTTAACGGCGCCGACGGCGGGTTTGGCCGGGGCCGGGGTTTTTATTAAACATGCCAGGACGAAAAATGAAAGAGCCTTGGCGGCGATGGGGGCATATTATCTGGGAATTTTGATGGAATTTTTAGGCATCGGCCTGTTTTTGGCGGGAGCGCTGGTTATTTTATGGTTAAAACACCGGCTATATTGGTATGAATTACTTTGCAGCGGAATTTTCTTTTTAGTAACAGGAGGGTTAATTTTATTCGTGTCCTCGAGCGGGAAGTGGCGGCAGATTTTATTAAAAATTATGGCTTGGTGGAGAAAAATCAGAAAAAGAAAGGTAAAGAGTCAATTAATGGAAGCAAAAATGGAGTTTAAGAAAGATCCAAAAAAACTCTGGGAATTGTTCGGCATAGGAATTTTAATGCAGTCGATGAGTTTAACCGCCTTATTTTTTGTGTTTTTGGCATTAGGGCAGACAGTGGTATTGCCGACGGTGTTTGTGGGTTATAGCTTGATTGTTTTATTTTTAATTGTGTCGCCAACACCGCAGGGGATAGGAGTGGTGGAGGGGTTGGTCCCGGTAATTTTAAGCTCGTTCGGGGTAGGAATTGAAACCGGCTTGTTGGCAATCCTTATTTTCAGGGCGATAAATTTATGGCTGCCGCTTTTGGCGGGTTTTGTGAGTTTGAATTATTTGGCAATAGGAGTAAAATCTCAGTTAAAGGAGTAATTATGGTTGGACCAGATGTGGCAAAAAATTTACCAAAATATGATGAAGATGGATTGCCAGTGCAGCCGGGGCATAGGGTAATTCCAGGATCACCAGAATTTAATGATTTAGTTGATGCCGTGGGAGGTGGGGAAAAACAAATTAAAGGAGAAGCGGTAACGCCACCGGCAACACCGGTTGCGGCAGGCGGGGAATAAAATTAGGCCCGGGTGGTAAAATAGGAGATATGGATCAGATTGAGGAAGTGCGGCGGAAGACGGATATTGTAGCTTTGATTTCCGGTTATATCACTTTAAAAAAGGCCGGGAGGAATTTTAAGGCACTGTGCCCGTTTCATGAGGAAAAAACACCCAGCTTTATGGTGTCGCAAGAGCGGCAGATTTGGAAGTGTTTCGGCTGTCAAAAGGGCGGGGATGTTTTTAAATTTATCATGGAAAAAGAGGGGATGGAGTTTGGGGAAACACTGCGGTTTTTAGCCGATAAAGCCGGAATCGAGCTTAAAGATTTCCGGCCAAGCCAGGACCAGAAAATCAAAGAACGGTTATTGGAGATTAATCATTTAGCCAGCGAGTTTTACCACTATCTACTAGTCGAGCATAAATTGGGTAAAAAAGCGCTTCAATACATACTAAAAAGAGGGATACGAAAAGATTCTATCCGACTGTTTAAATTAGGTTATGCACCGAATGAATGGCAGGGTTTAATTAATTATTTAACTAAGAAAAAGAACTATAAATTAGAAGAAATCGAGCAAGCGGGCTTGGGTATTCAAAGCGATAAGGGAAGAGTTTATGACCGGTTTAGAGGTAGAGTGATGTTTCCTTTGTTTGATATGAGGGGAAGAGTCTTGGGGTTTAGCGGAAGAGTGATGGAGGGAGAAGTTAAAGAAGCCAAATATATTAATTCACCGGAGACACTTTTATACCACAAATCAGCCATGCTTTACGGCCTGGAAACGACTAAAGAGGAGATTAAAAAAGATAACCGGGCAATTGTGGTGGAGGGGGAACTGGACATGATTTCCTCTTATCAGGCCGGGGTGAAAAATGCGGTGGCGATCAAGGGTTCGGCTTTAACGATAGAACAAATAGGGCTTTTGAAAAGATTTTGCGAAAACTTGAGCCTGGCTTTGGACAGTGACGCGGCCGGTGACGCGGCGGCGAGGCGGGGGATAGAATTAGCCGAAAATAGCGGTTTATCCTTGCGGGTAATCCGGGTTAAATACGGCAAAGACCCGGATGAGTGCGCTCAAAAAGATGTAGGGTTATGGAAAGATTCGGTCAAAGAGGCGGTGCCAATTTATGAATTTTATATTGATTCGGCAGTGAAAAGATTTGGCACCAAAACGATTGAGGGGAAGAAGAAAATCAGCCAGGAATTGGCGGGGGTTTTAGCAAGGGTGAACAATCAAGTAATTAAGGCCCATTATGTTAAAAAATTAGCGGAAGTATTAAATGTCAGCGAAGAAGCAGTGGAGGCGGAGGTAGAGAAAGGGGAGAAGGTAGTACAAGTAACAAAAGTAACAAAAGTAGAACAAATAAAAACCAGACAAGAACGACTGGAAGAGTATTTATTGGCGTTAATATTGCAATCAGGTGAGTGGATGGACGAGTTGGTTAAAAAAGTCGAGCCAGAATGGCTGGCAGAGACGGCGATTAAGAAAATATTCATAAAATTAAAGCAGTGGTTTAAGGCGGGTAAAAAATGGGAGATTAACAGCTTTGTCAAAAGCCTGGCGGAGGAGTTAGCAGGACAAACAGACGCGGCCTATTTATTGGATTTAGATAAAATCATTGACGATTCTGATAAAACGGAGGTGGAAGTAGATAAAGCGATAACGGCAATAAAAAAAGCGCAACTGAAAGAGAAACTAACCCTTTTGTCGGGCCAAATTAAGCAGGCCGAACAAGAAAAAGACAAGGAAAAAGTTAAAACTTTAGAAAAAGAGTTTAGGGAAATTGCCCGAGGACTGGTATAATTGGATTTAAGATGAAACAGGCAAGAAAACCGGTTAATGTCGACAAGCTTTTAAAAAAGGCGAAAAAAGAGGGCTTTTTAACTCAAGAAGAGATTTTGGGTTATTTTACGGACGCGGAGTGGCGAGTGGAAGAATTGGATAAATTTTACGATCGTTTAGAGAAAATGAACGTGGACGTGTTTAATACAGGCGAGGAAGAGTTGAAAGAAGACGTGAAGGCGGTGACCGAACTGGAAAAAGAATTGGTGGTCTTAGGTAATTTGGAAAAAGTCGGCAATGCCGATCCGGTGCGGATGTATTTAAAAGAAATCGGCAGGATTAAATTATTAACCCGCGATCAGGAAATTGAGTTGGCCCAGGGGGTGGACAAGGGGAGCCATAAAGCTAAAGATGGATTGATTACTTCAAATTTGCGACTAGTGGTGTCGATTGCTAAAAAATACATCGGCCGGGGGATGAGCTTCTTAGACTTAATCCAGGAAGGGAATAAAGGATTAATCCGAGCGGTGGAAAAATATGACTGGACTAAGGGGTTTAAGTTTTCCACCTATGCCACCTGGTGGATTAGGCAGGCGATTACCCGGGCGATTGCCGATCAGGCGCGGACAATCAGGATTCCGGTGCACATGGTGGAAACGATTAATAAGTTGATTCGGGTATCCAGAAAGCTGATGCAGGAACAGGGGCGGGAGCCGTCGCCGGAGGAGATTGCTTCAGAGATGGAAATTGAGCCGGCGAAAGTGCGGGAAATTATGAAAATTTCGCAGAAAACGACTTCATTGGAGACGCCGATCGGGGACGAGGAAGATTCATATTTAGGCGATTTTATTCCGGATGAAACCCAGCCGTCGCCTTATGATGCGACCTCGATTAAGATGCTCAAGGAGAATGTTGATGAGGTATTAATGTCGTTATCGGATAGAGAGGCAAAGGTATTGAAGATGCGGTTTGGTTTAGACGACAGCAAGCGGTCGATGACTTTGGAAGAAGTGGGGCGGGAGTTTGGGGTGACAAGAGAGAGAATCAGGCAAATTGAGGCCAAGGCGTTAAGAAAGTTAAAACATCCGTCGCAGAGGAAGAAACTGCAGGATTATTTAGATTAATGTCGGCCTTTGGCCGAGACGGTTTTCTTTTGAAAACAGCAAAGATAGATAATTTCCAGAAGGCCAAGAGTGTTGACAATTAACAAAACAATAAACCAGCCGCGTTGATTATTCCGGCCGGCTTTCCAGAGGGCTAAGCCTTTCCAAACCAGATGCCAGGCAAGCAGAGGAAATAACAACCAGGTGAAGAATGAGGGGAGAAAAGACTGATTGTAGAAAAATGGCGGGAAAATATAGTGCATATAATTTAGTTTAGCATAAAGCAGAAATTTTGGTAAAATAAGGGGTTGATGTTCCGCTTTTTTATTCCGCGGTAGCTCAATTGGCAGAGCGCCTCTCTGTTAAAGAGGATGTTACTGGTCCGAGTCCAGTCCGCGGAGCAAGGTAGTCGTTATTCTGACAGTCTTAGCCTCTATTAGACTTTGGAATAGCGGTGTATAGATTACTTTCGCAATCTTTTTATCCCTCACTTCTATCCGCTCAAAGAACATTGATAAGTAATGGCGTTTAGCTTCAAAATTCGCATTAGCAAAAGTTTCTTTGATATTGTTTACCAGGTCAAGAATTGCGATAGTGGCATCAACATCAAACCCTCCCTGATTTTCGATAGTAGCCAACTCACTCTCTCGATTTTGTAAATCAATTGTTAGCTCACTATGCTTTCGTTTAAATGTTTCCCTGTCTACTATTTGGTCAACAAGGGCATCCTCAAGGACTTTACGTTTTGCCACAATTGCCTTGATTGCATTTTGGACGCCCTGAATTTCTGTTTCCTTTGTCTCCCTAGAACGATTTAGCAGTGCTTTGGCCTTATCAATTATTTGTTGAGTAAATTCTTTACTAAACTTTATTTTCCCCAGTTGTTCAACTACTTGGGCCTCTAAACTCCCAAGAGGGGTGTAGTGATGACAGCCTCGTAAAGCATTGCCATGATAATAAGCAGATTTTTTGGTTCTATTCCAATCGCCGCACAAACGAGTATTGTCTTTCTGACAGAAAGCAAAACCATTTAAAAGCCACTGATATTTGCGTCTGCGACAGGCATTTTGATTATGTAGGGTAGATATTCTTTTGCAGGTATCAAATATTTCAGGAGTTGTGAGTGGTTTGTGATTGCCTTTAATAATTTCTCCGTTATACCGAAACATTCCAAGATAAAAAGGATTTTTTAAAAGGCTGTATAACACACTTCTGTATACTCGCTTATTATTCTTAGAACGCAAGCCTTTCTCAAACATAAGGTCAACTAAAGTATCGACAGGATAATTACCAGTTGAATACAGTCGGAACATTTCGGTTATAAATGGTCCCTTTATTAGATCAATTTTAACCACCTTGTGAGGTTTTTCTTCTGTGCCCAAGTTCACATTAAGATAACCTAATGGCGCCCAACCCGGGAAATCACCTAGTTCGCACTTCTTCTCTAAACTCTTTTTAACTTTCCTTCCAAGTAAACGACTATAAAAAGCATTTGTACCCGCAAGAATAGTTTCAAAGAATTGCCCTTCGGGCGTATCGTTTAGTGGTTGATTGATAGCAATTAGCTGAGTGTTGCCTTTCCGTAGTTCATTTTTAATAAAAAAGTGGTCAACTTCATTTCGGGCAATTCTATCGGTATCGACCACAAGTGCTGCATCAATTTTTTCTTCTTGGCATTGAATTATCATGTCTTCCAGTCCATCTCTTCCAACGGTCTTAGTGCCTGTCTTGCCCCCATCTTGATATACACCTACGACCTCATAACCTTTTTGTCTTGCCCATTTAATACATGACTCTTTTTGAACTTCAGGCGATAAACCCTTCATCTGTTCCTCACTGCTGACCCTAGAATATATCACTGCTTTTTTCATACTTGTACCCCCTTTGGATTGACTATAAATGCCTTAGCACAAATAATCTGTCTAATCCTTTTTATGACTGGATAGATACCAGGAATAAAACGATAGCCTAGCTCGGACAGCCTTACTTCAGCTATCCGAGTGGCTAACAATTCAAGATTTTTTTCTAGATTGTTTTTCATAGTTTTAATAAATAAACACCAATTTAACATCATCATTCTTAAACAAATTTTCAATATCAGAGAAACTCGCTGTATCTCTCGACAATCTATCGGGACCGGAGCAAACAATAGATGTGATTTTTTTGTTTGCCGCTAATGTATACAGCATGTTTAATGCTGGTCGGTTAATATCTAATCCTGACTGTGCGGGGTCAAAGAGTACTCCTGAAAGTTCGATATTATTCTTTTTACAGTAATCCTTAATTAACTGTTCCTGCTTCTCAATTGTGTTAAAGACTGTATTTTTAACATCAACTGCGGTTCTTGCATAACCGATTGCAGTTTTTGTTTTTTTATTCATATTTATCACCTCCTAACTAAATTTAGACAACAAAAAAGACGTAGCTCTCGGCACGAAGGCCGTCTGAAACTACGTCTAAAACTAAAAAACTTTTACTTAAAACTGTCAGTATTTTGAACTGATGTAATAACAGCATATATGTAAATAATCCCGATGTCAAGCCCTAATCTTATTAATTATTTAATAATTTAGGGTTATTTTTATTAACTTTTTTATTATTTTTAACCTCAATTGCTACTGGTGCAGTATCAAGATTTTTCTGTTTTTTTATTTCGTGTCGTTTGGCTTTTCTTTTTGCCTGATATTTAGTCATTAGCGCTTTGCCTTTCTCAGACTGCATAAATCTTTTGCGGGCAGCAATTCCTTTTTCTGAGTGGGCGTATTTTTTTTGTGTTTCGGTCCATGACATAGATATTCACCTCCTTTATTTATTAACTTTTAAATAATTATCACGACAAATTATCAATATGGCACGAGGGGTTTAGCGGTATTAACTGGGTAAAACGGGGGGTAGTATCTTTGGGGATTAAGAAGATAAGAACATGATTGTATGAGAGAGGAATGGTTCGGGTTATTTATTGATATCCGTCTTTATGAACTAACATATATTGCCTCACAACCGAGGGAAAATACTTGTAAAAAAGCGGTTATTTTTGTATGATATTGGTATCTATTAGTAGGAAAACGAATATGTCAGACATTCCAGAGTTAATAACTCTCAAAGAAGCCAGTAAAATATTAAAGGTACATCCAAACACACTTAGGTTGTGGGATAAAAATGGGATATTACCTGCGGTGCGTATTGGTGAGAAGAAAGTAAGAAGATATAGGAAAATAGATATAGAAAATTTTATTAAGAAAAATGAACGAAAATAATATTCAAACTGATAACAGTGAGGACAATGTTAAGCTCTCTAAGAGCCTTACTTTTATTCGCGAAGTGGCTAAATATTTTATGGATTTCCTGGAAACAGACTTCCATAAAAGAAAAAATCCAAAACGAAGTGTTCAATTAAGGAGTGGAAATAATCTGCTTATTGGTTTAAACCTCAACAAGTATCCCACTTTTGCTAATCTGGTTTGGAAAGCGATTAACCACTCTTTCGATAAAAGTGTCTTAAATGGGATACCAAAAGGGGTTTATCGCACCAATATTCCTCAAAATCTCCTTGATTTAATAGAATTATCTCTCAATAAAATAACAAATAAGCAAATTGCTCAAATACTAGAGCAAGTCACAGAAGAGATTGAAAAATCATCTACTCTATATAAAAAAGAATATGATCAAGCCCTAAGTACCGCCCTTGAAGCAGCTTCAAAAATTATCCAAACAAATTTAGTCTTACCGTTTATTAGTTATTTAGAAAAGCCGCTAGAGAATTTGAATTTGGGAGATGAAGACAGCACTTACTTAATGGAAGAGGAACTTACCTCTGTTCTCACCTCCTTGCTTGAAAATAAAATTTCAGAAGTAATTAAGCTTCTATTGGCAAAAGAAAAGGTTGATATCTCCAAACAACTAAAGGATGTTTTTGACATCGATAACGCAAAAGCTAATATTTTGTCATTTTTTGAAAGTTTCCGTGTCGGAGATTTATTTGCGGAAGTATATGAGATGGAGCGGAATCGTACCATTTTAGATAAACAGGAATTCTATCTTTATTTTTGCGATATTACTTTTGAAAAGGCAAAGTATCCAATTTTCTATATTCCGTTTACTGTAGAAAAACAAAATGATCTATTAAATATAGAGTTTGATTCTCAAGTCTATATAAACAAGAAAGCACTTGAATACATTTCACAGCAATATAATCAAGAAAAAGATAAAAAGGGAAATCTAAAAACCATTGCTGAAAGAATTATTTATCTAGCACAACATCAAAATGATTTCAGAGAATTAATAAGCGAAATATTGAATGAGATTACTAACTTTTTTGAATTAGACAACAATATTAATATAGACAAAACAGATCCGCAGGTTGCAAAGAGTTTCCTTGTTAGGGCGTCTAATTCATGCTACATAACCTTATTCGATAAATCTGATGAGGCGCTGGTAAACGATTACGAAGAAATTTTAAAGCTTCTTTCTTCCGAGGATAGTATTTTAGCTGGCGCTTTTAACAAGTTAATTGATGACTTTATTCAGAAAGACCCAAAAAGTTTCAATATAGAAATTCAAGAAGATTGGAATGATCAAGAAGTCCAGGATAAACTTGTATTCCAAAGCCCAATTCCTTTAAATGAAGAGCAGCTTCAAATACTATCTGCTATAAAGCAAGATGATTGTAAATATATTATTGTGCAAGGTCCTCCTGGAACAGGTAAAAGCCATACAATAACCGCAGTTGTTTTCAACGCAATACTTAAAAACCAATCCGTTTTAGTTCTATCGGACAAGAAAGAGGCTCTTGATGTTGTCGAGGATAAGATAACGGAAACGATGAATAAAGTCAGGACTGATGATAATTTTCAAAACCCTGTTTTAAGATTGGGGAAAATAGGTAATGCTTATGCAAAGATACTAAGTCCAATATCAATTAAAGCTATTACAAATAATTTTCTTGCAGTAAAGAAAAATTATAAGGATTTAGAACAGAATATTGATAAATCTCAAAAGTCATTAAAAGAGGACATAGAAGCCGAAATATTAACCTATAAGGATATCGACATAAAAGAGATTCACGAATACTTTGATCTTGAAAGCTACCATACAAACAATGGCTTTCCGATTGATTTAGAAGAAGTAGTTAAACAGCAGGAGTCTGCGATAGATCTTGAAGAATTCCGGAAGATATTTTTAACACTGAAAGCTAAATTAGTAATTGATACTGATGAAAATGAAAAGACGCTAAAAATATTTGAATTATTGGATTTTTCTCTTGATGACTTTAAAGATACATCTGATTTTCAAAAATATTTACAGTTTTTGAACTCTCTTTCTTCCTCTATCACTAAACTGCGTGAAGTATATGGGGATAACTTAAATTCAATTCTAGAGTTCGAAAACTTCGATTCCTCTAGATTAAAAGTTCTAAATTCCTCAATACAAAAATATAAAGAGGAGAAAAACTGGCTATTCGGCTATCTATTCAAAAAAGATCAGATAGAGCGGCTAAATACTGAATTTAGAAAAAATTTTAAATATTCATCGTCAATTGAACCACAACAAAACTTAAAGAAGCTTGACGAAGCGGCAAACATTTATAATTACGCAGATGAAATATTTAGCAAACTTGACAACAAATTTATTAGTAAACTGGACTACTTACACTTTTTTCATCAAGTCATAAAAGATGAAAGTGTTTTGTCATTTTTAAATGACTTAATAGCTTTAAATGATGATATAAAATATCTCGGCTCCAATATAAATAAGTATCCACTTACGGCTAAAAAACTGAAAGTTAATCTTTCGTCGTTTAAAACTCTTACTGATAATAAGTTCACAAAAATATCAGATTTGGATTTTGATAAATTAATCAGGTATTTGAGTCTAAACCAAAAGATTGAAAAGGATTTTCAAGACATTCCTGCTCTTAACTACGACAGTCAAAAGAAGGATATTGAGAGCTTACTTACTGTGCAGATGACTCACGTCATGGACAACAGGCTCATTGGGTTTTGGACTCAACATCAGGCTACTGCGATTGCTTTAAAGAAAATAATTCAAAGCAAAATGAAGTTTCCTCAAAGTGAATTTCTAAAGCTTAAGGAGGCTTTCCCTTGCATTTTAGCTGGAATTAGAGATTATGCCGAGTACATCCCTCTCGAGCCAGAAATATTTGATCTAGTAATTATTGATGAGGCTTCACAAGTAAGCGTTGCTCAGGCTTTTCCTGCTCTATTAAGAGCTAAAAAGGTATTAATCCTTGGAGACAAGAAACAATTTAGTAACGTTAAGACTGCCCAAGCTCGATCAGATGAAAATAGAAAATATTTAAGTCAATTAAAAGATTGTTTTGTTAAATGTATTTCTGATGAAGGTACAAAATTAGTAAAGCTCGAAAAATTTAACATTAAAACCTCTATTCTTGAGTTCTTTGAATTTATTAGCAACTACAACACGCAACTCTTAAAGTATTTTAGAGGCTACAAAGAGATTATTTCCTATTCGAATAAATATTTTTATCAGGACAGTCTTCAAGTAATGAAAATTCGAGGGAAGTCGATTGATGAAGTACTGAAATTTTCGTTTATCAAACATGATGGAAAAACGGAGTTGTTGCAAAATTCTAATGAATTGGAAGTCAAATATATTATTTCGGAATTGAAAAAACTAAAGGAATCAGGATCTAGCCAAAGCGTTGGTATTATTACGCCTCATACTAACCAACAGAAATTATTAGTTGAAAAAATTAGCCAATTACCCGAAAAGGATTACTTTTACGATACTTTTAAATTAAAGATAATGACTTTTGATACCTGCCAGGGTGAAGAGAGAGACATTATATTTTATTCAATGGTTGCGACTGAAGAAGACGATCATCTTTGGGGCGTGTTCATCAAAGATTTAAATGATGTTGATGTTGAAGAAGAAGGAAGAATAAAAGCCCAACGATTAAATGTTGGCTTAAGTCGTGCTAAAGAATGTATGCATTTTGTGCTAAGTAAACCTATTGAAAACTATACCGGCTCAATAGGCGAGGCTTTGAGACACTATTATTTTGTCCTTAATGAAGCCAAAAAAGAGCATAGTGTTACCGAAGTTGATAAAAAATCCAAGATGGAGCCTGAAGTTATGAATTGGTTTTACCAGACGGATTTTTGGACAAAACATAAAGATAGTGTTGAGTTTATTCCCCAGTTTGAGCTTGGAAAATATTTGAAGCAACTTGATAGAACCTACAATCATCCAAAATATAAGGTAGATTTCTTACTTGTATATAAAGATGAAACACATAAAGAGCATAAGATCGTAATGGAATATGATGGTTTTAAGGAGCACTTTAAGGATGTAGATGAGATAAATGAATATAACTATCAAGACTATTATTCTGAGTCAGATATTTATAGAGAAAAAGTATTAGAAAGTTACGGCTACAGATTTTTAAGAGTAAATAAATTTAACATTGGTAGTAACCCCATTGCCACTCTTAACGAGAGAATAACAAGTTTAGTTAAAAATGGTGCAGGGAAAAACAATGTTATTAGTCATATACACGAGACAGTAGAAAATTTAGAAAATGGTTCGATGAAGGAGTGTCCAAAATGTAAGGAGGTTAGAGAATACAAAGATTTTAGGGACCCCGATTTGACAACCGGATATGGACGATTTTGCATGCATTGTAAGGGTTATACGCTAGTTGATAAGCCCGTCGAAGAAGTTAATGACGTTGTAACTTCTGGTGATAAGAATTGTCCCAAGTGCGGTTCAAGTATGATTTTAAGAAATGGGAGATATGGCCGTTTTTATGGATGTTCCCGTTTCCCTTATTGTAGAGGAACTAGACAATATATCTAATTAAAAATATGAAAAAAATTAAAGTAACAATCCAGGACGAAAACACACTAAAACTATTAGAAGATGCCCAAAGGGGTGACATAATCGATCTCAAATCGATACACGAAACGGATATAGATAAAACTACAATTGATATCCTAATCAAATCAATCAAAACTGATGAGTTTAATTCACAGCTAGAGGAAGCAAAACGCAATATCGAAAAAGAGAAGGGTCTTGAGGCTCAACTCAAAGAAAAAGACATTATTAATAGAGCGAAAGAAGCGCTTGCAAAGAAAGATCAGGAGATTGTCAATTTAAACACTAAAGTCGAAAACATTGCCAAACAGGTTGAATCGGATGCAAAAATTGAAGCCTTAGAAGAGAAAAAGTCTTTGGAAGATGGTTATCAGCAAAAATTGACTGAAAAAGAAGCTGAAATTCAAGAGATTAAACATCAAAAAGAACTAAATGAGCAAAAATACCAGGATCAACTCAAAGCGAGCGAAACTGCTTTAGTCTCTCTAAAAGAAATGCGGTCTAGAATGAGTACCAAAATGATTGGTGAATCATTAGAGGTTCACTGTGAGAACGAGTTTAATAGGCTTCGCCCGTTTGCTTTTCCTAAGGCTCAATTCGGAAAAGATAATCAACTTTCAACTTCGGGGTCCAAAGGAGACTATATCTATCGAGAACTTGACGATGACGGTAATGAAATTTTAACCATTATGTTTGAGATGAAAAATGAGGAAGATGAAACATCTACTAAACATAAAAATAAAGACTTTTTCAGGGAATTAGATAAAGATCGACGAGAAAAAAAATGTGAATATGCAGTACTTGTCAGCTTATTGGAAAAAGAAAACGAATATTATGACGATATTGTTACAGTGCCTGAATATCCATGCATGTTTGCCATAAGGCCTCAACATTTTATTACAATAATTGGGTTTTTACGCCAAGGTAATTTGAAATCTCAAGAATTGCGACTGACTATTCAAAATCTTAAAAATCAAAACATCGATGTAACCAATTTTGAATCCAATATAAATGCATTTAAGGATGCTTTTGCTAGAAATTATAACTTAGCTGCTGATCAATTTAGTAAAGCAATTGAAGAAATCGATAAGACTATTGATCATCTCAATAAGGTTAAAGAAAATTTGCTCAAATCAGACAATAACCTGAGATTAGCTAACAACAAAGCCACAGAACTTACAGTAAAAAGATTGACAGCTAACAGTCCAAGTGTTGCAAGGGCTTTTGCGGAAAAAGTCTAAATATGGATTACTTTAATGTTTTAGCAACGAAGATTAAATGAAATTAAGCTTTTAGAGAAATGGTTATTGGAATTTTATGAGAGTAGCTATACTAGAAAAAATATCTCGAGAACTCAGTAGTGGAATTGATACCGAACCGAAGACTCTATATATACTTGCTGAGATTAGAAAGTACATTGACGGTTACGATGAAGCGGAAAAAGAAAATTATCCCAACCTATACTTCTATTGCGATTGGGTTTTACACATTCAAATGGATCGAACTCCAACAAAAACACTTTTAAACAGATTCGAATCCCTTTTTTCAGGTATTACCGATCTGAAAGAAATATCAAGACTTTTTAAAGAACGAGAAAGAAATTTCTACCTGTTAGTAGATTTAAAAGAAGAACTACGAAATTTCCTAGTTAAAAACGGTTTATCATTGGATCTAATTGAAAATAATGGTAAATGGTTTAAGTTCAAAAAGCTGTTAACGGAAATACTCCTGGATTGTCCATTGGTGAATACAGGAGGTAGAGTAGGCAGGTTCGCTTATGAAAAAGGAGACGATGCGCAAACAAGGTTCAGGATTAAAATAGATAGGCTTGGATCCTTCAAAATTACTCTGAAAGAAAAATAGAAAGGCATTACATTTTTAACCTTCTCTGAAAGGCGGGGAAACTTTCGATTTCGTTACTCTGAACTTAACCTGTTGTCCTATTACCTTTTTATCTTCTTCGATTAATTCCCCTCTTGATACTTCTACTCTTAATGAAGCATAGAAGCCTAAAGCACGACCCCCAGTAGTTATATTTGGGTTTCCATATTGCCATTATTTAACAATAATTCCGTCAACTAAGAAGTTGTTATTTTCTGTTTCAAGGCTAAATCTTTCCATTGTGCGTGTTCGTTGTTTTATATACTTAGTTAATATCTTACTTTCCTTTATAAGGTATTTTTTAGTTTCAAAGACTCTTTTTGGTTCTATAAAATTACTCGATCGATATTCAACAGGTACTTTATATCGCATTACAGGATGAATATATTCCCCACAAATATTAAAGAATTTCCTTGTTTCTTTTGTTCCAAGGGTTATTATGAGCTCGGTATCGCGTGCTATTGTTGTTTTTGTATTAATATCGTATCTCTGTTTTAGGAAAGTTCTTAATATCTCAATGGAGGGCTCATTAAAGCAATTTGTACAGATTTTAATAGCTTTTCTGTCACCATCAACAAAAGATCCATCGTCTTGATACCAAATAGCTAGAACAAGGGGGGAAATATCTATGTCTTTGGGGACTTTATGTTTCTTTGTTCCTTGATAGAAATCAATATATCTTTGTCTAAACGTAGTGCTTAAAAATGTTTCTAGATATAAACCTCCCCGTTTGTGCTTTCCCATTGTTTTAACTTTAAAATAACTAGATTTCCACAGTAAATAGTCGTCTTGTTCTTTACAATGGGTTTCCCTATATTGAAATTTTTCATTGCCTATTCTTCTTAAACATCCATCACCAAGTAATCCACCTAAAATAATTTCTTTTTGGATATCGCTCGGTTGCCATTCTTTAATCAATAAAAGGATACTATCACCGACATTTATCTCTCCAACTGTTTTATAACCATTTGGTGTTAATATTTGTTGTTCTGGAGTACAGGCGAATCTTGCTCTTCCATTTCCTTCGCACTTAGTTGAATAAAGTTGAATGAAATATTCTGCTTTACTATTATGAATCCAGTTTAATATCGGTTTTGGCTCAATACTGTTTGTATCTGTGTTTAACGTTAGTATATTCGCTTTAACCCTGTTATTTACGAGATAACCAATCTTCTTTGTTGTTCTGTCTTCTAGAACGACTTTGGCATCATAGTGAAAATATGCGCATTTTTCATTATTTAGATTATTCATATAGGAAACCGTAAAAATCGGTTCCCTATGAATGCCAATTCAGAGAGATACTAGAGAGGTTTTTAACCTCCTAAGCTATCCCATGGGTTTAGGATTATAGGTAGCGCATTTTGAAGAGAAGTAGTTTTAGAGGATATATTTATCCGGTTTTTACTTTACTTCTGCACAAAGCCGTAATTGATAACTACTTCCACGAGGGATACTGAAGCTGAAACTGTGTCTATTTACTTAATACTGGTACAGGTATTTTCCAAAATCTTCCATTGTTTGCCTCCACTACGGTATAATTAGTTTGCATTTTTAATAAGTCTTGTAATACTTGTAACTGAACCTTAACTCGTGCTAACGCTTCTCTAGGGAATAGCTGATACAGAACGTTCGGCGGGCTTTGGAGCCAACCATTTTTAGCCTAAAACTTTTAACTTGCAAAAACATTATTTTTGGAGTAGATTGCGGCTAATGAATGTAGAAAGTTTAGCAGAGGTAGCTCGAGGTCTCACGCCTGTGGGTAAGGGAATTTTAGCTGCTGATGAAAGTTCCGGTACAATAGAGAAAAGATTTAATACCATTGGGGTGATTTCTACAGAAGAAAATAGACGAGCGTATAGAGAATTACTGTTTACTGCGCCAGGAATGGAGCGGTATATAAGCGGCGTCATTCTGTTTGACGAAACAATAAAACAAAGTACACGCGGGGGTGTTTTATTTCCCGACCTTCTCACACAAAAAGGTGTCAAGCCTGGGATAAAAGTTGATCAGGGGCTTGAGCCCTTGGGAGAAAACGGCGAAAAGGTTACGAAAGGATTGGAAGGTCTTCCCGAAAGATTGGCAGAGTATGCGGCTCTGGGAGCTGTATTTACGAAATGGAGGGCAGTCATAAACATTGGAAATGGTGCACCCACCGATGCCGCAATTGCCAGAAATGCTGAAGGATTGGCAAAATATGCAGCATTTTCTCAAGCAGCCGGATTGGTTCCAATCGTAGAGCCAGAGGTTCTCATGGATGGTGACCATTCAATAAAGATGTGTCGGGAAGTTTCAATAGCTACTTTAACAAAGGTTTTTGCTTCGTTAAAAGATCACGATGTAGACCTTTCCGGTATGCTCCTTAAACCAAGCATGGTTCTTCCCGGAAAGAATTCCCCCGATCAAGTTGATGACGAAGAAATTGCTAGACAAACAATAGAGGTGCTGTTGGCGACCGTTCCCCGTTCGGTTCCCGGCATAGTTTTTTTATCAGGAGGACAAAATCCTCAAGAGGCAACAAGAAGATTAAACGCAATGAATAGAATGTTTAGGGATAAAGTTCCTTGGCAGCTTAGCTTTTCTTATGGACGCGCTCTTCAGGAGCCGGTACTCCGGGCATGGGTGGGGAAGCCCGAGAACGTAATAGCCGCTCAAAAGGCTTTCATAAAGCGGGCGTGGTTAAACAGCTCTGCACGTTTCGGAATGTATAAACCCGGAATGGAGGGGTAGTGTTGATTAACACAATTAAAATTCGTGTTAGTTCATGGCGGGGGAGCTGAGGCTAATTTTGTGCACCACGCGGTTTAGGTGTTATGCTAGAATGAAATCATGAAAAGATACCCCCTTAGTCTGTATGTAACTGGCGTTATTATCGTTCTCGCAATTATTAATTTTATTGTGTGGTTGTGGTTTATTGGTAGAGGGATGAGCATAGGTATCTTTTCCGCTGGTTTCTTGATAGGGATGTTAGCAATGTATATAGCTGTACATTTTTATCGGTGGAAGTAGACCCTATTCATACGTGGCTGGGCGTTGGCTTAGGTAGAAGATAGAACCATTTGACCTGACGACTTCTTAATTTCTTCCCATTTACTCTTAACTGACTCCATTTGAACAGTATCCTGTAAAGCTAATAATATCCTATCCAAGGCTGCTATAATTATTTCAGAACTGAGGAGTTATTAATGAAGATTATTTTTCGCACGCAGTTTGTTTTACTCCAATTCCTAAAAGAACTTGTTGGGGATTTTGGGGATTGGCAAATAAAGCAACGTGGTAAGTATTGGCATTGGTAATTACGGTCACGGTATCGTTTGGTTTTTGGTTCGCCAGAGCATGAGTTAATTCGTCTTTATTTCCAACACAATTTGTAGTCCGCACAATTTTTCTTTAGTAGGCTTGAGAAAGGAATTCACATACTAATTATATGCAGACTAACTAAAAAACTTCCAGACGATGATAATTCCTATGATGGCGCCAACGCCGCTGAAAAAAATTGAGGAAAAGGAAATTAAATTTGTTCCCCAGAGAGCCGGTAGGTAAGCGCCGATTATCGATCCGATAAAGGCCGCTAGGTAATAAAGAGTTTTTGTAGACACAGCTAATTTTATACCTCCAGGTGTATAGTAAGATATGTTGATTTTAATCTTGTTTTTGATTGTTGGGTCGATTCTTGTCTATATCTCAAAATTTAATTTCATGTTAGTTTCAGTTAATTTAGGGTTGTATGTTTTTAAGGATGTTTCCCTCTTTTATGTAATGGTTGGTTCGTTGCTGACGGGTTTGGTTCTATCTTATTTGGTTTATTTTGTCCACACGATTTCTAACTCTTTTAAATTTCGGGGTAAAGATAAGGAAATTAAGAAAGAAAAGGATGAAGTGCTGGAGTTAACCAAACGAGTGCACCAGTTGGAGTTGGAAAACGAAAAACTAAAACATAAGTCAAATTCTGAACCAGACGACAGAAACGCTTTGTGAAAAATCTCTTAGCCAAAATCTATAAAATTTTACATCTTTCTAAGGGATTGCAATTATTTGTCATGCGTTTTTTTCAAGATAAATTTCTAGTTGGGGTGACAGGAATTATTTTTAATGACAAAAATGAAGTACTGCTTTTCAAGCATACTTATCGATCGCATGCCTGGAGTTTACCGGGTGGCTACTTAAAGAGCGGGGAGCATCCGTGCGAAGCCCTGGAAAGAGAAATTAAAGAGGAGTCGGGACTGGTCGTCAGCGTGGATGAATCGCTGAAAACCCGGACCGATCGGGAGAGCGCCCGTCTGGATATGTGCTACATCGGTGTTTTAATTGGCGGCGATTTTAAACCAACTCACGAAGTATCTGAATATGGTTGGTTTACCCAAGACAAACTGCCTTTGCTTCGAAAAAATCAGGTGTTTTTGATTGATGAAGCGCTGAAACAGCGGAAACTATCGAATTCTACTTAGAAGCGCGAAAGATAAGCGTCATCGAGAGGATTACTTTTTGACCTGCCAATTCATACGGAGCCAATCTTCCCTCCGCGTTCGGCATTTCCGTCTCTGGGATTTTTTCAATATAACCGCCCAAGTTTTGTACCCCAACAGATCCTTGATCACCCGAACCAATAGAATCAATAATTAATGCCCCCCTTTCATTACCTGCGCTAATGATGAAAAAGTGTGGCTGGTCGTGCGCCCAGGCCCGTAGGAGCAAAACTCCACTCTTACTAAGGGTAGTTACAAAATAGTTGGGCCAGTCAGACTCGTGGGCAGCCGAGCTGCAATGATCATCACAATAAGGTATCAAAGGACGTGTTGATATTGACAAACCGTTTTCTTGGCCAAGATAATCAATTGCCGACCAAAGTTGATAATCGCTCATGGGGCCATCTGCTTGTATAGGCGGCATTTTTTCTTTAAGTTTATTGTAGACATTAGCTATGGTAATGTCAGGAACCTTACCAGTCTCGAAATAGGTAAACATTTTTAATATAGTGGCAATAACTGCCTCACCACATCTGACACTACGGTTTTCAGTACCGACAATTCCTTCATACTGGGTATCGTCAAATTGGGACGTAAGAATGACTCTTCCGCTTGAATCTAGCGGTTTTGTAAAAAAGTCGGGATTGGCTAATAAAGATTTGCGTTTTTCCTCAGTTAGAGGTTCCCAGCTTTTTGTTGGTTCTTGGGTGGTTGCAGCTTCAGTCGCAATTGAGATTGATGTTGGTGTATCAAAAGGAGCGAAGGTTGGGGTTTCGATTGTCAAAGTCGGAAAAGTGTTTGTTGGAGTTGCCTCAGGTGTGGTGGGCGAGGCCTTACATCCAGTCTGGCTGGCAATAAGGGCAAGCACGCTAAGAGTATTTATCAAAGAAAGTTCTTTCATGCAGCTGATTATACTCTACATTATAGGATTAATTTATACTATCGTTGGTGCTTTACAAGTAGTATAACTAGTTGTAGTGTATGAAGTATGACAACTAAGCAGAGAATAACTCTATTTATTAATCCGGCGATTGTTAAACAGGCTCGGGCTCAGGCGGTCGTTGAGGAATTAACTTTGACTAATCTTGTAGAAAAAGCCCTGACTAACTACTTACCAACGCAAACAGTAATTAAGAAAGCTGAAATTAATAAAAATTAAAGAAAGTGAGAGAGATATGTTACAACAACAAACACAGACAGGAGAAGAAGCCCAGGTTAAGACAGGGTCTCCCCAAAAAGCCTACCAAACAAAAAAGGCAATTTTTCGTACCTATCAAGTCATTTGGTACATTCTAGGGGTAATTGAGGTGGTTCTGGCATTTAGAGTTCTGTTTAAACTTCTTGGGGCAAGCACCCAGAGCGGATTTACCAGTTTCATCTATGCAATCAGCAGCCCCTTAGCTTTGCCGTTTGCGGGAATATTAGGGAAAACAGGAGTTTCAGGAATGATCCTGGAATGGTCAACGCTAATTGCTATGGCAGTTTATGCCGTGATTGCTTATGGAATTGTGGCGCTTTTTCAACTAGTTAAGCCCACGAATCAAGAGGAAGTAGAAGAAACAGTTGATAATCAATAAAAATACAGGAGGTGAGAAGAATATGACAACCATTATAAATACGCCTCCGGCTACTAAAGAGTCGGGAGGAAATATGGGAATGATCATTGGGTTGATTGTTCTGATTGTTGTGGTCTATCTGTTTTTTATGTTCGGACTGCCGGCGATTAGACGCGTGCAAGTCGGAGCGCCGCAGATTAATATACCGAGCAAAATAGACGTAAATATTAATCAGCCGAATCAATAAATTCTATAAAGAGAGGAAGTGAGAGATATGGGGTTATTAGATTTCATCATTATATTGTTAGTGATTTCCTGGTTGGGAGGATTTTCTCTCAAGATTGGCGGCGGGCTAATTCATTTACTGTTGGTGATTGCCGTAATTATTCTGATTGTCCGTCTTTTAGGGTAAAAAGGAGGTGAAAAAATATGAGTCTATCTTTTACAAATTTAAGCCCTTTGGCTTCATTGGTATTCGGGATATTAATTCTGATGTTTCCGAAATTTCTTAATTATTTAATAGCGGTTTACCTGATTATTATTGGAATTATCGGATTAGGATTAATAAAATGATAGCGGGAAAGCTTTATACGCAGCAGGAAGTAGATGTTTTGTTGGAGAAAAGAGAAGAGAAGCAAGAGGGGCAGGTGGTAAATAAACAAAAAAGACTGAATAGCAAGGCGGTGGAAAATTTGGTTAAAAAATCCAATCGGATATTGGTAAGCATCTCTTCTCATGCATTTCCTTTGGATATTTTTCCCGACACCATTAATATTGAAGAGGGAAGAATTATCGAGGGGTTAAGGATTTTTGAAAATAAACAAATAGACACTTTTAACTACACCAAGAAAGAACTGATCGCTAAGCTGGAAGAGTTAAGTACGACAAGAATAGTGACGTAAATCTTGACTGTTGGGGTTAGATTAGGAATACTGATAGTAATGATGGAAAGCTTTGGATATGCATTGAAAGGGATTGTTCAGGGATTTAAAGGGCGGAATTTTAAAATTCAACTGGGAGTGACAATGGTGGTGCTGGCGGCTTCGATTGGGCTGAAGATTTCGACAATTGAGTGGTTGGTAGTTTTATTGTTGATAGGAATGGTTTTAACAGCGGAATTATTTAATAGCAGTATTGAAGAATTGGCTAATATTGTCCGCGATAGCAATAAATTTGGTCAGGGAGCGACCAAGTTGGTGCGGGACTTGGCGGCAGGAGCAGTATTAGTAATGGCACTGACAGCGGCAGTGGTGGGTTTAATAATATTTTTGCCTAAGATATTGATGTTGTTTCGATAAAGCCAAATTAGGCCGGTTAACCACAAAATCATAAAAATACCAAATCCTTGCCAGACCAATTTTTTATTAAATGATTGATGCTCTTGACGAAAAAATCTTCTTTTGTATTCGATGTAGGCGATGGTTATGGTTAGCCAAGCCGTGCTGGTAGAGAGGCCGGCCAGAACATCGGTGGACCAATGGACGCCTAAATAGATCCGGGAGAAGGCTAACAGTAAGATAAAAATTGAACCTAAAATTAGAATACTGATTTTTTCCCATTTTTTTTGAAAATGCCTGACCCAAAAGTAAGTGAGCAGGCCGTAAAAGACAACGGCAAAATAACTGTGGCCGCTGGGAAAAGCAAACCCATGTTCGACAATTAAGGCGTTTTCCACCGGCGGCCGGGGGCGGGCAGTGAGAAGTTTTGTCAGCTCGACTAAAATCCAAGCGCTAGTGTTGCTGATTAACATGGTTAATAAGTAACGTCTTTTTTTGGCGGCCAAGAGAAGAAGAGAGGCCAGCAGGGTACCCCAGAGGAGCATTTGCCAGTTAGCGGTGAGACTGATTAAAAGCATGAGTTTATTTAAGATGGGTGTTCTTAAATGTTGGATAAATAAATTGATGGGTTGGTCAAAAAGAATTAAACCGTCTTTATCGATAAAATTATCGGCTAACTTGATGGTAGTTAATAGCGCGGTCGCGAATAAACCGGCTAACAGTAACCATGATTCGCTCCGTTTAATTTTTATCCAAAACATAAGTAATTATAGTATAAAACGAATGACTCTCGACTTGCATAAATAGAGGGCGATGTTTAAGATAAGGAATGAAGCAAAAAGGCTTAATTTTATTGTTAATTTTGAGCGGGTTAACATTTTCAGGCTGTAGTTCAAAAATATCAACAAAAGTTAGCAATAGTCCGGTGGCCATTGCTGAAAAGGTGGGAAAGTGTCAGCCGGGAGAGGTGAGTTTGGAGAATTACGGCGACAAAGGAAAAAGATTAAGCAATTGTTTTGTGGAATATCCGGGCGAGCCGACGCGGCAGGACAAGAGTTACTACGTAGTGGAAGATATTTGCGGCCAGTTTGCCAAAGAGTTTGTGGAAAATGCCTTAGGAAGAACTATTGTAAGAATTGAGCCGGAAAAAATCAGCGGACTGTACAATTGCTCTTATTATTTGGACGACAAGGAATACGTGATGTTGGTATTGGATTATTTAACGATTGCTAATCAGAAAATCGGCCAGGAAGCAATGGGAAGAACAACCAAAGAAGAACCGCGAATTCCGATGCGCAACATGGTGGTGTATCAGGAAAACGGGGTGGTTAATACGATTTACCTGGTGTTAGGAGATGAAAAATTTATCAGCATTGAGCGGTCTTCCGGCAGTAATTTAAGCACGGAAGAACTGATTAATTTTGCCAGCAAGATTGCCGAAGGGATAAAAAATTACAAGTAAAGGAGGGACATGCAGACAAATTCTTTAACCCAGCAAAATTTATTGAGGGCTTTCACGGGCGAGTCGCAGGCGAGAAATAAGTATACAGTTTTTGCCAAGATGGCCAGAAAAGAGAATTTGGAATGGGTGGCTCGAGTATTTGAGGAAACAGCGGAAAACGAACGAGTCCACGCCGAAGAATTATTTGAGCAGATTAAGGGGGAAGTAAAGGCGCAGGCAGAATTAGAAATAAAGGCTTATAGTCAAACGATTGATAATTTGAAAGTGGCGGCAGCGGGAGAAAAATTTGAATGGACAAAGATGTATCCGGATTTTGAAAAACAGGCGATTAGCGATAAAGAGCCGGAGTCGATTAGGCTGTTCGGCAGCTTAAAAAAAGTGGAAGAAAAACACGAAGAAAGATACATCATTATTGCTCATAAACTAGACAGCAAAACTTTGTATGACAGCGACGCGGAACTGGAGTGGAAGTGTGTTAATTGCGGCTATATCTATAAAGGCAAGCGGCCGCCGGAAAAATGCCCGGTCTGCCAGAAACCATTTAGTTGGTACATGCCATTAGGGTTGGTAAGATAAAGCGGCACCTAAGGCGGTAGCGTAAGCGGCATCAGGAAAGAAAAGCGGCTGGAGTTGAAAAAGGGCGCAAACTTGGCGTAAATAATTTTGAATTAACTTATTGGTGGCTAAGCGGCCGACAAAGACGAGATTGTTTTCCTGAGTGGATTTGGCGGCCAAACAACTGGTCATAGCGATAGTTTCACTAACTAAGCAGATAATCCCGGCGGCTATGTCTTCTTTTTTGGTGGACTTTAATTTGCCGAAATTAGCGGCGGTGGCCTCAGGGGGCAATAAGCCGATACCATGGTTGAGAATATCACCAACGGTTAAATTAACCTGAGTTTTATCTCCGGTTTGAGCGAGTTTAAACACGATTTCCGGCTGATCGGTTTTTAGGATAAGTTTGGCTAAGCCTATCAGGGTGCCGCCGCCAATGCCGGTGCCGCCGAGGTGGACAGACGGTTGGTTGGTTTTAGCCAAGGAAACACTGGTGCCGGTGCCGCAGCTGACTACAACAGCTTGGGTGAGCGAGGCAAGAAATAAGGCTCCCTGACAAACGCAGTCAAGTTCGTTTTTGTCCTGAGCGACAACTTTTTGATCAAAAGAAGGGAGAGAATCAAGCCAAGAGGAAGAAAATTCCGAACGAGAAACGGATTGGTTAAAGACAATTTTTTTGTTATCAATAATAACGGCATCAACAAAGGAAGCACCACGATCCAAACCGAGAATTTTCATAAGTTAATATTATATAGTATACTTTCTAAAGTATGACTAAACTTAAAGTAGTTAATATCAAGTGCGGCGGCTGTGAGAACAGCATTAAGAGGATACTGGGAAAGCAGGGTTTGACTGAAATTAAAGTCAGTCCGGAAACTCAAACTGTTGAATTTAATGGCGATGAAGTCGTGGCCCGAAAAATCTTGACCGGTATGGGTTATCCGGCCGCGGACAGTCCGGAAGCTAAGAGTTTGTTGAAAAAAGCCCAGTCTTATGTTTCCTGCTTGATCGGCAGGATTAAAAAATAACACAATCGATTAAAATAGCCGGTTATGAAGCGGTTAGGACTTAGTTTAATTATATTATTGGTTTTCATAGGAGTGGGAGTAATGATTTCACGGCCAAAACCAGTTCAACCCGTGGGGGTCATTAGTCCCAGCCCAAGCCCCAGCTTGAGTCCTAGTCCCAGCCCTAGCCCGTTGAGTTTTAGTGAAATGAATCAGCTTTATGGTCCGTGCGCGTGGGCGCCGAGCCTGATGTATCATCATATTGCCAAAGAAGCGGCAAATTTGACGGTGACCACGGAATGGTTCAGAAAACAGATGGAGTATTTAAGAGACCATGGTTATACGGTAATCGGAGCGGGAGAGTTAGTGGCTTGGTTTGACCAAGGACAAGGATTAGGGAAGAAAGCGGTTTTGTTGACTTTTGATGATGCCTATGAGGACTTTTTTAGCGAGGCGTATCCAATTTTAAAAGAATTTGGTTTTAAAGCGACTGTGTTTGTGCCGACCGGTTTAGTCAATAATCCGGGTTATTTGTCTTGGGACCAGATTCGAGAGATGAGCCAGTCAGGGCTCGTGACTTTTGGTAACCACACTTGGTCGCACAATAATTTAGGGGGGAATAGGGAGACCGTGAATAACGAGATTGGTTTGGCAGATACACAACTGACAGAACACGGTTTAAATTCACCGAAACTTTTGGCCTATCCTTACGGATCGGCTTGGGGGTTGGCAGAAACAGTGGCCGGGGAAAAAGGCTATTTGTTGGGTTTTACGACCCAACCCGGTTCGATTTTATGTAAAAAAATGAGATTAGAGTTACCGCGGACAAGAATCGGGAATGCTTCACTGGCGGCTTACGGTTTTTAAGGTAAAAATAAAAAATTCAGTATTTTTATCCTGCCAGGCGGTCGGAGACAGGCCGGCTTTGAGGCAGAGTTGGGTGACAAATTCTTTTGGTTCGGGTAATTCTTTCCAGACTTGAGGTAAAAACAGGGCTCGCTTGCCGGACTGTTCAATTACTAGCCCCGGTTTATCTTTGGAAAGAAAACTTAACAGGCTGGCAGTAGATTTAGGGTGATAGGGTTTTAGGGGTGTTAGCACCGAAACTTCTAGCGTCAGGCGGGGCAGTTCGTCTTGAGTAACTGGGTTAAACCGCCAGTCAGCAGTTGCCGCTTCAATGGCATTCCGGATGATATTTTTCTCCAGCGGTTCAAAGGCTTCCGGCGTGCCAATACAACCTCTTAGCCTACCGTTGATATAAAGTGTCACAAAGCAGGCGCCGACTGGTTTTTTTGGTTTAATTTCCAACACCTGTTCGGTTTTGAGGTAATGGCTGATGGCGCGGAAAGCCAATTCTTCGTTATTCATAAAAACCAAGACTAGCATAACCGACAACCTGAGATTTGTCACCGGAAGCTGAAGCGGAAGTATCATAGCAAAGCAGCTGGGGGAGCCAATGTTTGGTTTTAGCAATACCTAAGAGGATTTGAATGGCCGTAGTGCCGCAAGCGACATTATCATGGTCAGCAAAGTACCCGGAATTTAATTTTAAAATGGCATCAATTGTGGTTTGGTCGGTTTTATTGGCAACTGTTTCCGGTAAATAATGAGAGAGGTCAGAAGAAACTAAAAAAATCGAATCAGGGTAAGCTTTAATCAGATAATCGGCCGTTTCTTGATGGCTTAGCTCACCGGTTAAAAAAGCCGTAAAAGAAAATTCCGGCAAGCAAAATTGTAGAAAGGGTAGTTGGACTTCCAGACAGTGTTCCAGCTGATGCGGCTGGTTGTTTAAAAAATCCTTGGCAGGAAGATGGGCGATTTTCCCTAGTGGTGTTTGCCAGAACTTGTCAGTAGAGCCGGCTAAACCGGAAAAATAACCATGATGCGATGGGCCAAGTAAAACAAAATGCTGGTTTTTAGTGGGCTTTAATTGTTTAAAGCCCCAGGCGGCAGTTGGGCCGGAATAAATATAGCCGGCGTGGGGCAGGATCAGGGCTTTAGGGTTTAGGGCAATAGGGCGAGAGTGAGAAAAATAATTTTTCAAAAGTGTTTTTAGCCCGAGAGGATTATCGGGATAGAAACTGCCGGCGACAGCCGCTTGTCTAGTGCCAGACGCCATAAATTTTATAGCCGCAGTTACTACAGCGGCCGGTTTTGGTATTTAAATTCTCGATTTGACCGACATAATGGCTGCGGGAGATCAGCAGGATTTGACAGTGGGGGCAGATCGTCGAGGAGTGTTTCGGGTCAAAAACATTGCCGATGTAGATATAATGCAAACCGGACTTTTTACCAATCTGACAAGCTTTGATTAAAGTGGAATGAGGCGTGACTGGAATATCAGTCATTTTATAGTCCGGGTGGAAAGCGGAAAGGTGCCAGGGAATATCCGGAGAGATCTGATATAAAAATTTAGCAATTTGGGTTAACTCTTTGACAGAATCGTTATGGTTGGGAATGATCAAGGTGGTAATTTCGGTGGCAATGCCGGACTGGAAAAAGCGCTTAATATTGGCCTTTACCGGTTCGATTTTAGCCTTACAAATCGTTTGGTAAAACTTAGCGGAAAAACTTTTTAAGTCAATATTAATGGCGTCCAAATATGGTTTTAAATAATTAAACGTTTCGACAGACTCAAAACCATTGGAAACATAGACGTTTTTCAAGCCTTTCTTTTTGGCTAAAACAGCGGTGTCATGAGCAAATTCCACAAAAATCGCCGGTTCATTGTAAGTGTAGGCAATACCGGAAGCGTGTTGGGATAAGGCCAGGTCCACCAGTTCTTCAGGAGTAATTTTAGTGGTATTGATTTTCAGACCGGTTTTGTTTCCCTGGCTTTGCTCCCAGTTTTGGCAAAAAGTGCAAGCAAAGTTGCAGCCGACCGTGCCGAAAGAAAGGAGGTTAGAGCCGGGTAAGAAATGATAGAGCGGTTTTTTCTCAACCGGATCGAGCGCCGGGCCGACGATTTGACCGTAAACCAAAGAATAAAGCCGGCCGTTTTTATTTAAGCGGGTGGCGCAGACGCCTAAGTTCCCAGGAGCGATGCGGCAATACCAAGAACAAGCCTGGCATTGGACGACTCCACCACTCAGTTTTTTAAATACTTTTGCTGCTTTCACATTTTTTCAAAAATTTCATTTTTTTTGACAAAGCTTTGGAGTAAATCATAAACCCGGCCGAATTCTTTTTGAGAAACATTTTGTTTGACTGCTTCTAATTTGATAGTAATTTGATCCGGGCTTAAGTCATAACTGTACCAGCCTTCTTGAGTGTAGAGTTTTTTGGGAGGGTAAAGGAATTGATTGCTGGCTAACTTCTTGTCGACGGGGAAGCGGGGATAATGGACTAGGTAGGTAAAAATTTGCGGCCGGAGGGAATTTTCATTGAGAACTTTTTCAAGAAATAAATAAGCAGCATGGTGGTCAGGGTGAATGTCTCTAGGATGGGGGGCAATAATGACAGTAGGATTAAAAGATTGAATAATTTCATTCAGATCGTTGACAACATTGGTGCCGGTATAAAGCTGCCCGGATTTATATGTGCCGCTGTATGGATTGTAAGTAAATTCCGTGCCCTTAGAAGCATAGGGATTGGAAGGGTCATAATATTTATTAAACATCGGAGTTAGGCCTTGGTCAGGGTAGCCTAAAAAAATAAGATTATCAGCGGTTAAACCTAAAACGGCCGTGGCCGCCTTGGCTTCAGACATTCTTTGCTCGCCCAGACTGACAAATTCATTGGGGCTGAGTTTAAGATTTCTATTTTCTTTAATGACAGCGCTGAGACTATTGTCGCCGTTAGTCAGATAAACAATCTTAATAGCGGCACCGGTTTTAAGGGCATGGTTAATAATTCCGGCAGAACTGATAACTTCATCGTCGACATGGGGTGCCAGGATCAAAATCCGGTCATGGTTGGTTAGATCGGGAAATCGGGCTAACTGGCCTTTAGATAAGAAAAAGCTAAGTAGGGCGCCAAACCCAAAAAACCAAAATCCCCAGATAATAAAGACAATAATAATTAGGCGTCGGTGGCGATGGTTAATTTTTTTTAGCCAACGGAAAAAGCTGGACATAATGAATTTTATCACGGTATAATTCAAAAATGATAAAACTTTTTGAACCGACAAAGGATTTGGAGATAGAAGAGGACATATTCAAGACAGAAATTAAAGGATTATGGTATATTGCCAGAAAGCAATTCAGCGATGAAAGAGGTTTTTTTACAGAAGTAGCCCAGACTTATAAATTGGAAAAAGTATTAGGGCGGCAGTTTGTGGTAAAACAGATTAATCATTCCCGGTCAATAACCAATGTGGTAAGGGGAATGCATGCCGAAGATTGGAAAAAAGTGATTACGGTAACGAATGGTGCGGCTTTCTGCGCCTTGGCCGATGTCCGGCCAGAGTCCGCCACTTTCGGTAAAGTGGTTAACTTTAAATTAGGGTTCGGAGAGGAATTTTTAACCGGATCATTGCTGGTGGAAGAAGAAATTGCCAATTCTTTTTGCGTGTTAAAGGGGCCGGTGGATTATGTTTATTGCGTTGACCGGCTTTACGGTCAGCGGGATCCAAAAGGGGATGTGGCGATTTCTTTGTTTGATCCGGACTTAAAGATTGAGTGGCCGATTAAAAGAGAAGAGATGATTTTAAGCCAGAGAGATAAGAACTCAATTACTTTGCGGCAAAGGTTTCCGGAGAAGTTTAAGTGAGATAATAAAGAGCGTCAGCATAACCAATTGGCAGGCAAGACAGACGGGGCAGAGGACATTTTCCATAAATATTTCCAAATAAGTTAGGCGCAGGCAAAAAAGCATGCCAAACGTGCTCATAAACAAGTGAAGTTTGAGCAACTTCATTAAAGAGGCGTAGAGAATTAAAATATAGCCGATTAGGCCGACTAAAGAGACGGGAATGCCGAAAAGAGTCGCCAGGTTGCCTTTAGTGACGGCCTCACAATTAACGGTTTGACTGATGTTGCAGAGACCGGAAGGGATGACTGCCAGATAGTTGTAAAATAAATAGCTGGCTAACAGAATGCCAATGAGGCAAAGAATAACGGAAAGTTTCATAACTTTATTATTATAAATATTTATTGTACAATCAAGACGTAAGTTTTCGCAGGTGTCTTTTGGTTGCCAGTCGGTTGCCAAGGGATTCTGCTTTTGAGGGGTGGTGAGATAAGTAAATGAAGTTATACGTAGGCAATCTAGATTACACCGTTACTGGCGATGCGTTAGCGCAGTTGTTTGGTGAGTGTGGTCAAGTAATTCAAGCAGTAGTAATTTCTGACAGAAATACAGGCCGTTCAAAAGGTTTTGGTTTCGTAGAAATGGCTGACGAGGATGCAAAAAAAGCCATGCAAAAATTTAACGAATTTGACTTTCAAGGTAGAAAGTTAAGAGTTAATGAAGCTAGGCCGTTGCAGCCAAGACAAGATTTTCGACCCAGAAATCACTAATAGTTAATAAAGAATGACTCCAAGTAAGTCAACTTTTTGGTTAACATTGGGAATGTTTTTACTGGTGTTAATACCGGTGATAATTTGGGGCTTGGTTAGCACCAAATCAGCGGTTAAACCAGGACAATACGACAATTTGGCTAAATGCTTGACCCAGTCGGGTGCCAAAATGTTTGGCGCTTATTGGTGTACGCATTGCCAAAATCAAAAACGAAGCTTTGGGGATTCTTTCCAGTATATTAAGTACGTGGAATGTGCTTTAGCGGTAGGAAATGAGCCAGCCCAAGAATGTAAAGACGCCGGGATTAAGGTATATCCGACGTGGATTTTTGGCAACGGCGAGAGAGTGGAGGGGGAAATGAGTGTTGAACAATTGATGCAAAAAAGCAGTTGCCAAATTTAAGGAGGTGAGATAAGTAATGAAAAAGCTATTATTTCTCGGGTTAGCGGCGTTATTATTAACAGGCTGTCTACAAAAAAAGACAGCCGTAACTACCCCTGAAGAAAAACCCAGTAAAGTGGAAGAATTTACCGGTAACTTACTAAAGGCGATGGGGTCAGGTCTGCCAATAAAGTGTGATTGGCAGAAAGATACCAGTCAAGCGACGGCTTATATTAAAGGCAAACAGATGTTCATTGAAACGACCCACGCGGAGAGAACAGGATACATTATTCTGAAAGATAATTGTTTTTGGACTTGGAATAAAGGAGAACCGACAGGAATGAAACTTTGTTCTGAACCGGCCGCGTCAGATGAAAATAAATTCCAGGGAATTGATTGGAGCCAGGAATACAACTGTGGCCCGGCAATATTTGGTGATGATAAATTTGTGCCGCCGAATGAAATTAAGTTTACTGACCTGGGAGAGATGATGAAAGGGGCTGGGCAATGAGCGTCGGGCTGTTTCAGACAAAAGAATATGGCGAAATTTTCGCCAAGAATTTTTGTGATCCAAAAAATATTATTGATGGGATTTGGGAAATTTATGAGGATAAATTGGTTTTGTTGGGGATGAAGCCGGTGTTACCCCACTTCGCCGAGGCTTCGCGGGGCGAGGGTGGTCAGGAAGTAACTGATTATGCGAAAACGGATATTAAACAGTTACCGACGGGGTATAAAAAAATTCAGTTGGATTATGTGAGGGAGGATAGTGAAACATACACCCACTTCGCTAAAAGCTTCGCTAGGGTCACGAAGCAGGAGGTTTCTCCCTATATTGAGTTACCGAGTTCTTGGGAAGAGTATTTGGGCGGATTGGAAAGAAAATATCGAAAAGAATTAAAGAGAAAATTTAAACGCCTAGGGGAAACAGAATATCAGGTGGTGACCGAGAAAAATATAGATGAATTTGTCCGGTTGCACCGTTTGTCTGATCCGGCGAAAAATAAGTTTATGAGTGAGCCAATGGCAAAGTTTTTTAAAGATGTGGTTGAGGCAAAAATTCCGGGTTGGAAGGTGTCTTTAAACTTTTTAAAGATAGAAGATAAATATGCCGCCGGAATAATGAGCTTTGAGAATCAAGACGAGTGGTGGTTGTATAACTCCGGTTATGGCCCGGAATTTAGTTTTTACAGTGTGGGGTTATTGTTAAAAGCCCTGAGTATTAAACAGGCGATTGAGGCGGGTAAGAAAAAATATGATTTTTTGCGCGGCAGCGAGCGGTATAAATACGAGTTGGGAGGGAAAAATTTACAGTTATACAAGATAGAAATAGAGCTTTAGAGCTTGGTAATTTCGGCAATGATGGCCTGGTGGTCGGAAAGTCCGGTTTGGAGATAAATATTTTTAACCAGGTATTGGGGACTAGAAAACAGGCCATCAACCACTAATTGGAGCGGGCCGGCCTGGTGGAGTTGGGGATCAATAGTCGTGGTGATATTGAGGGGAAGACTATCATGATATAAAGAGGCCAGGGTGGTCCAAGTTTTTTGGCCGCGGGGGGCGTTAAAGTCACCACAAAGCACAAATTCGGGAATAGTTTTAAGAATGTCTAGAAGTTTTTGCAGTGGTTTTGCCTGAATTTGGTCGGCGGTTTCCGGTTTGGCCCAAGTAAAATGAGCGTTGGCAACAGTAAACGATTGGTGGTTTTTGGTAACAGTGGTCCAAAGCAGGGCGCGTCCGGAAGAGCCGGGGCCGGTATAAGTCAGAAGGGGCTTGGCTTGGCCGAAATAATATTGATGCTGGGTGTTGGTTAGGGATAAACGGGAGAGAATTGCCATGCCCCAGACTTCTTTTTGCAGGTTACCGGAGTGATAATTTTCTTGTTCGCTAAGATACCAGAGGGGGACAAAGGCGGCTTTGAGGCTAAGCGCTGTTTCCAGATACGCGACGTCTTTTTGGAAAACTTCTTGAAGACAAACAATGTCCGCTTCGGCCTTTTTTAAAAAGGGGATAACCAGTTGAAAGTGTTTTCTGGCCTCGATATTTAAAGAGATAAGTTTAAGAGACATAGATAAATTATACTATGATATAATTCGTCTTATCCTGCCAGAAAGCAGGATTTTTTATGGCAATATCGGAACATCTCAGAGAAAAAGCGGAACATGTCTTGGGAGAAAGTTTAACAGACAGATTAGTTTTGCCGGTGCAGATTATGCCGGAAAGATCCGGTGATCCGTTGGGGGAAGCTCTACCAAGTGGTTTACCGGCAGTTTTGGTATTTAGTGAAGCGGCAAAAAGAGAATATGAAAACGGTAACTTTAAGAATTTGCGCTTGGGTTATAAACGTATATTGAGTGAATTAAGAGGAGATAATAAGGGGAAGCTTGGATTTTTTGTGGAGGTGGGAGACTCGGATTGTTTGGCCATTGGCGAAGTTGATAAAGAGGGAGTAAAAATTAATCTTAAAGAAGGAGGATTTGTAAAATTTGATCCAGAGAAACAAAAGTTAGGATTGAAAATTATTACCGGAAGAGAGGCAAGAAACACGATTAATGATTTTTGGGCAGAGCGGTTTATGATTAATCTTGAGGGTGAAGCTGTTCAGTCGATAGATCCAAGAATAGAAAAACTACAGGAAGAGATTGGTTTAGTGGATAGGACGCGAGAGAATATTAATAGGGTTTTTGAAAGAGAATGGATGAGTCCAAATTATGGTTCAGCCAGATTGTGGGGAATAAAGACCGAGGTGGATGGGGAAACAGTAGAATTACCAGTGTTGGTGATGACTGAGTCAGGGAAGCAGATTAGTCAGCAGTTGCGGCCAAAGATTCTAGTGGAGGAGGCGGGTCAAATTACAACTTTGGATATAGAAATTATTCCCGGTAAAAGAGGGCAAGTGAGGGCGAGGAAGGATGGGGATGAGGTTGATTTATTTGATAATTTAGGCACCAATTTTTTATCCGCCAGTGATATAGCTAACAATAAACTGGCAAACATGAGAGATACGGAAAGACTTAGAGCGGTTGGAATTTTTGTTTCAGAAAGATTTGGCAGTTTGCGCACGGCATTGCTTCAAGTCAATTTAGAAAAACAAACACTGAGGGTGTTTGATGAGAAAGGGTGGCTAAAAGACGCGGCAAAATTAAAGGAGCAAATACAGATGATTGAGGCTGAAGCAGAGAAAAATAAAGCCAGGATAGTTGATTTAGATAATGAGGAGACATTGAAGACAGCAGCGTGGCTAGAGAATGGAGACCTTAATTTATTTGATTATCTGGATAGAAGGCTGGGAGGAGGTTGGGGAGAAAGGGTAAAAGATGGAGTTGTTGGGGAAAAGCGGTCGGCATTTTGGGAAAATAAAGATAATCAGGCGGTAGTGAAGGGAATTGCCTGGAAGGCGGGATATTTTTATAAAAACTCATTGCATAATTACAGTTATGGTTCAGTGATGTCAACGCAAGACGAGGGTAAAATTGTGACAACGCACATGAGGGTAGATATTAAAGGTGTCTCGAGTCGGGGATTGACTGAGGATAGATTGGAGTCAGCGGGGAATAAGGAAGACGGGGTAGATGTAGAAATATATGTGCTTCTGGATAAAACAATTAAAGTGCATGTTGGCAATCAGGCTAAAGATTTGAAACAGCCAGAAGAAAAACAGTTTTGGCTGAAGGTGTTGGCGGGAATGAAAATAGATCATTCCTGAGTATTTTTAGTGAACGGAATTCAGTTATTAACTTGATATGACAATAATTATTCCCAAGGTGCGTCGCCGTAGATAATGACTTTTGTGCCGGGGTTTTCACTAGAAGCGAGGAGACTGGTTTTATCCCGCAGTTCAGGATTAGCCCAATAATAAAACAGGGCGACTTCTTCGGTTTTCATAGAGACATTGGGAAAGTAATAAGCTGAGGTTTGACCTAAAACCGCATTTATATTATATAATGAAAAAACATAAAGTATGAAAACAGTGGCTCTAACTTTACAAAGATATTTAGCCTTAAGGTTAAACTTGGTGATTTATTTGGCAGGATTTTTAATTCCCCTTATTTTTACTCATCCGCAGGTGGTAACCGGAACAATTGTTAATGCTTTAATTTTTACGGTGGCGGATAGATTAAGCAAAAAAGCCCTGTGGCCGATTTTGATCCTGCCCAGTTTGGGGGCGGTCAGCCGGGGACTGCTGTTTGGGCCGCAGACATTTTTCCTGATTTACTTTCTGCCGTTTATTTGGCTGGGGAATTATGTTCAAGTGACAGTGTTTGGTTTAACGAAAGGACAAAGCTATGGTTTGAGAATAGGCGGAGCGGCAGTAGCTAAATATATCGTGCTAGTGGGTATTGCCAATATTTATTTTAGGTTGAATATTGTGCCGCAATTGTTCGTGATGTCGATGGGGGCAATTCAATTAATAACTGCCTGTTTAGGAGGGTTGGTAGCAAAATGTCTGAAGTCGATCGCTTAATTCAAGCCTTAACTGAGAAAAAGAAGTTGGTGGCAATGATGGCCCCGTCTTTTCCGATTGTTTTTGCTTACCCGGGTATTATTGCCAGTTTAAAAAAGTTAGGATTTAGCTATTTTATTGAGGTGTCGGTCGGAGCCAAAAAAACTAACGAAGAATTACTGGAACTAATGAGAAAAAATCCGGAAGGACGGTATATTACCAGTCCCTGTCCGACGATCGTCCGGATGGTCAGGAAGCAAATGCCTCAGTATGCTAAATACTTTACGACTGGAGTGGATTCGCCGATGGTGGCGACGGCTAAGATTGCGGCGGAAAAGTTTCCAGGCTGCCAACCGGTCTTTATCGGGCCGTGTATTGTGAAAAAATTGGAAGCGGTGGAAGACCATCCGGAACTGAATATTTTAGTGATTACGTACGAAGAGCTAAGGCAGGTTTTTGACCATTTTAAGATAAATATTCAAGAGAAAGGCGGGGAAAACGACAGATTTGATCTGGCAGAGACAGGTTTAACCAGAATTTATCCGGTGGATGGGGGGTTGTCCCACAGCAGCGGGGTGATGCAAAAATTTTCCGGGGGGGAAGTTAAGGTGGTGTCGGGGTGGGAAAATTGCCAGCAGGCAATTAAAGATTTTAATACAGATCCTAAGCTCAGGTTGCTGGATATTTTGTTTTGCGAAGGCGGATGCATCGGCGGGCCGGGGATAAAGAGCAGTTTAACGATAGAGGAGCGGATGAAGAAAATTCTGGATTATTACGCGAAAAATGCTTAAGATAGGTTAATGGTGAATTTACAGCCGATTTTAAATAACAAGGGAAAAATTATCATTGCGGCGTTGGACCATAGGGAGTCATTAAAAAAACTTTTACCGGAACCAGAAATGGCGGGGTTTAAAAAAAGACTGACAGAATTATTATTACCGGAGGTATCGGCAATTTTACTGGATCCGGAGTATGGCCAAGAAGCAGCCAAATTAGTGACCAACAAGGCACTAATTTATAATTTGGAAGAATCGGGAAAATGTAAGGAAAAATTAAGTTTGCACCCGAATTGGGGAGTAAAACAGGCAAAAGCAGCCGGGGCGGTGGGGGCAAAATTGTTGTGGTATTATCGCGTGGAGGAGAAAGAAGCAGTGAAAAAAATCGGGGAAGAATGTAAAAAAGAGGAAATGATTTTTTTACTGGAGGTGATGGATTGTCCCGAGGCGGAGTTAGAAGGGCTTGGGGCGGATATTTTAAAGTTAAAGTTTCCGGGGGCAAAAGTGAAAACGCCATGGGTGTTACTCTCGCTTGGAGTAGGGTTTGAAGAGTACAAAGAACAGGTAAAAATTAGCTGCCAAAACGGGGCGCGCGGAATTGCGGTCGGGCGGGCGCTGTGGCAGGATCAGGTGAATAACTTGAACGAAAAAATAATCAAATCCAGAATTAAACAGTTGGTGGAAATTGTTAACGGTTATGAATAAAAAGACGATCAGAGACATTGATTTAAGAGGGAAAAAGATTTTATTGCGGGTGGATTACAATGTGGCTTTGGAGAATGGGCAAGTGGCAGATGAGTTAAGAATCAGTCAAACAATTCCGACAATTGAGTATTTATTAAAACAAGACTGTCGGATAATTTTAATGTCACACTTAGGACGACCGGAAGGAAAAGTGATACCGGAATTATCTTTAAAGCCAGTAGTTGAATGTTTGGCCAAATTCCTGCAAAAAGAAGTAAGCTTTGGAGAGCCGAAAGGTAAAATTAGTTTGTTGGAAAACCTGCGGTTTAACCCGGGGGAAGAAGCAAACACTGCAGATTTTAGCCGCCAGTTGGCAAATTTAGGAGAAGTGTTTGTTAATGATGCTTTTGGGGTTTGCCATCGGGCGCAGGCGTCAACGGTGGGAGTGACAAAATTTTTACCGGCGGTGGCGGGGTTATTACTGGAGCAAGAAGTGGACATTATCATTAAAGCAATGGAGAAGCCTCAAAGACCGTTAGTGGTAATCGTCGGCGGGGCTAAACTGGAGACAAAAATAGGGTTGATTAAGAAATTACTGATAAAAGCAGATCAGTTGTTAGTCGGCGGGGCGGTAGCTAATAAACTAATGGAAGATGTTGATAGTCAGCTGGCAAACGGAGAGAAAATGAGGTTGCCGGTTGACGGAGTTTGGGAAGAAAAGATAATGAGGGATATTGGACCAAAGACGCGAGAGTTGTTTGGAGAAATAATCGGCCGGGCCAAGACAATTATTTGGAATGGGCCGATGGGAATGTTTGAAAAACCTAAATTTTCCCAAGGCACGGAGTTTATTTATCAGTCAATTAAAAAGAATCGACAGGCCTTATCGATTGTGGGTGGAGGGGACACGTTGGCGGCGTTAAATAAAAATAAAGATTATGTCAAAAGTTTTACTCATGTTTCGACCGGCGGCGGAGCGATGTTGGAATTGATTGAAAAGGGGAGCTTGCCGGGGATTGATGTCTTGATGGACAAGTAGTTTTGTGGTAAACTCCGACTATATTAGGAGGAGTACTACATGCTTAAAATTTCCAGAGAGGTGGATTTAGGGTTGCTGTTAATGGCGGAACTTTACGAAAAAAAGTCGTTAAGTTTGTCGGAGTGGGCGAAAGAGAAGAAGCTGCCATATAGGTTTTTAAGCAAGATTGCGGTGAAGCTAAAAAAAGCGGGGTTAATTAAAAGCCGAGAGGGAAGAGAGGGCGGCTATTGGTTGAATAAAAAAGTCAAAGTGGGAGAGATTTTTAAGGCAATTGAAGGAAAAAAGGGAGTGGTGGCGTGTCTGCAGGGGCAGACATGCGCGGCGGCCAAGTTTTGCCATCAGCGAAAAGTGCTGGTGAAATTAAATCAAGTTTTGGAAAAACAGTTAAATCAGATGAATTTGGAAGAGTTATGTTAAAAGTGCAAAATTTAAAAGTAAAAGTGCAAAATAAATTAATTCTAGACGGGATTAATTTGCAAATTGAGCGGGGAGAAATTGTCGCTTTAATGGGGCCGAACGGCAGTGGGAAAAGTAGTTTGGCGAACGCCATAATGGGAAACCCGAGCTATCAGTTAGTGAGCGGACAAGCCTCACTTGACGGGGAAAATTTATTGAATTTGGGCCCGGATAAACGGGCAAAAATAGGCTTATTTTTGGCGTGGCAGAATCCGATCGGCATCAGGGGGGTGACGGTGGGGCAGATAGTAAGAAAGCCAAGAAAAGAGTTGTTGTTAGCGGCGAAAGATTTAAAAATTAAGCCGGAGTTTTTAGAAAGAGAGATTAATGTGGGTTTTTCCGGCGGAGAAAAGAAAAAGCTGGAAATTTTACAACTGATAATGTTGAAGCCAAAGTATGCGATTTTGGACGAGATTGATTCGGGGTTGGATATTGACGCCTTAAAATTACTAGGGGAAATTAAACAGAAAAAATTAGGAATTTTGCTGATTACACATTACACCAGAATTTTTAAATACTTAAAACCGGATAGGGTTTTAGTAATGAAAGAGGGAAGAATTGTTAAAAGCGGCGGAAAAGAGCTGATAAAAATTATTGAGAAAGACGGTTATGGTAATTTTTGACTCGGTAAAGATAAATTATCGTGCTCACGCGTGCCCGAAGGGCAACATGATTGCGCGCGAAATTTACATTACCTGCGTCAAATTATATTAATATGACTATTCTTGACCAAAATTTAATTAAGAAAATTTCCAAGCAAAAAAAAGAGCCTGGGTGGATGTTGGAGTTAAGATTGAAAGCTTTAAAAAGTTTCCAAGAAAAACCAATGCCTAATTGGGGGGTAGATTTAAGCGGTTTAGACTTTGAGAAAATTAATTATTTTAGCGAGCCGGAAGATTCACCGAAAAGAAGTTGGAATCAGGTGCCGAGAGAAACCAAGGATGTGTTTGAAAAATTAGGGGTTCCAGAACAAGAGAGAAAGATTTTGGCCGGAGTGGGAGCGCAATGGAATAGCACAATAATTTATCAGAAATTAAAGGAAAAACTGGAGAACCAGGGAGTGATTTTTTGCCCGATGGAAGAGGCGGTGAAGCGGTGGCCGGATTTGGTCAAGCAGTATTTTATGACGAAAGCGGTGACAATAAATAATAATAAATTCAGCAGTTTAAACGGGGCAATTTGGTCTGGCGGGGTATTTGTTTATGTGCCGGAAGGGGTAGTAATCAAAGAACCATTGCAAGGGTTCTTCTGGCTGAACTTAAGGGCGGGAGGGCAGTTTGAGCACACGATTATTGTGGCTGAAGAAAAGAGCAGAAGTGAGTTTATTGAAGGTTGTAGTGCGCCGGTTTACCAGCAGGATTCTCTGCATAGCGGGGTAGTGGAAATATTTGTGGGGAAAAGGGCCAGAGTCAAATTTTCCACGATTCAGAACTGGAGTAAAAATGTTTATAATTTAGGCACGAAAAGAGCGATGGTAGCCGAAGATGGGGTGATGGAATGGGTGTCGGTTAGTTTGGGCAGTCAGGCGACCATGGTCTATCCGGCGAGTATTTTAATTGGCGACGGGGCGAAGACGAGTCAGTTATCTTTAAGTTTGGCAGGAAAGGGGCAGGAGATGGATACGGGTGGGAAAGCGATCCATATCGGCAAGAAGACCACTTCCAATATTGTGTCGAAATCGATCAGTAAAGACGGTGGGAAAGCGAGTTACCGAGGGTTGGTAAAAATATTACCAGGGGCGAAAAGGGCAAAAAGCAGTGTTAATTGCGAATCATTGTTATTGGACAACAAAAGCCAGGCTAAAACTTATCCAAGCATGGAAATTTTAGAAGACGACGTGACGGCATTGCACGAAGCCAAAACAGGGAAGATTGCTGAGGAGGAACTGTTTTATTTAATGAGCCGGGGATTGTCAGAACAAGAGGCAACCAGTTTAATTATTAATGGTTTTATTGAACCGGTAGTCAAAAATTTGCCTTTGGAGTATGCTGTGGAAATAAATAGATTGATCGATCTTTATGCTGAACATTAAGCAGATAAAACAAGATTTTCCGATTTTAAAACGTAAAGTTAACGGTAAGCGTTTGGTGTATTTGGACAACGCGGCGACGTCGCAGAGACCGCTTCAAGTAATTAAAGCGATGCGGGATTTTGATTTGAAACACAATGCCAATGTGCATCGGGGTTTACACATTTTGTCAGAAGAGGCGAGTGAATTGTATGAAAAATCCCGGGAAGCAGTGGCGAAGTTCGTGGGGGCAAATTCAGACGAAATTATTTTTGTGAGAAATACGACTGAAGGAATTAATTTAGTGGCTAAAGCATGGACTGGGAAAAATATTGATAAAGACGGAGAGATTTTAGCAACGGTGATGGAGCATCACAGCAATATTTTGCCGTGGATGCAACTGGGGTTAACGGTAAGGTTTGTGGATGTGACTGATGAAGGGGTTTTGGATATGGAAGATTTTAAGAAGAAGTTAACAAAAAAAACTAAGTTGATATCAGTAGGGCACATGTCCAATATGACAGGAACAATTAATCCGGTGGCAGAAATTGTCAGGATGGCCAGAAAAGTGAAAGCCCGGGTGTTAATTGACGGAGCGCAAAGCGTGCAGCATGTAGGGATTGATGTGAAAAAAATCAATTGTGACTGGTTAGCTTTTTCAGGACACAAAATGTTGGGGCCGATGGGAATTGGCGCCTTGTATATTAAAAAAGAACGGCAGGAGGAAATGGGTGTATTTTTAACCGGTGGCGGGATGATCTCTGAAGTTTATATTGACAAACCGGCGGTGTGGGCGAGGGGGGTGGAAAAATGGGAAGCAGGGACGCCGAACGTGGAGGGAGCAGTGGGTTTGGCGGCGGCCTGCGAATATCATAATCAGCTGGGGTTGAAAAATATTAGAGAGCACGAGAAAGCATTAACGGCCTATGCTTTGAAAGAATTAGCTAGATTTAAAGAAATTAAAATTTACGGACCCAAAAACGTGAACATCCGCGGCGGGGTACTGAGCTTTAGTTTTAAAGGGGTGCACGCACATGACGTGGCGCAGGTTTTGGACAGTGAAGGAGTGGCGGTCAGGTCCGGCCACCACTGCACGATGCCGTTACACCAGCGGTTTGGGTTGGTGGCGTCGACTAGAGCCAGTTTTTATATTTATAATGACAAAAAAGACATAGATGCGTTAATTAAGGCATTAGAAAAAGTAAGGAAAGTATTCAAATGATCGCGCGAAAAATTTGTATTGCCTGCGTCAAATAAGTTTTATGGATATATATCGAGAAGAAATACTGGACCATTATAAAAATCCGAGAAATTTTGGTCCGGTTGATGAGTTTAAGATAAAAGCGATGGATCGGAATGCCAGCTGTGGGGATGTGATTGAGATAGGATTAATGATTAAAGATAAAAGAATAACGAACATTCAATTTAAAGGCGAAGGTTGCGCGATTGCCATGGCGGCAACCAGCATGCTGACGGAAATGGTGAAAGGGAAAACAGTGGTTCAAGTAAAAAAATTAACCGATCAGGACATGATTAAAAAATTAGGCATAAATGTTAGTTTAGGGAGGAAAAAATGCGCCACACTCGGACTAGTGGTATTACAAAAACTACTAATTTAGGTGAGTTAACAGGGGCTTATCCGGAGTTGACAGAAGTATTGATGGATGATTACGGTTTACATTGTGTTGGCTGTATGGCGGCGGCGTTTGAAACTTTGGAAGAGGGGGCGAGGGCGCACGGGTTTGATAATAAAGAGGTAGAGAAAATGGTGAAAAAATTAAACGAGATAATTAAGAAGAAGCGCCGAGACGGAAATTAATGATAGAGGCAAGCTTAACCATGTCTGTTATAATGCCACTATCAATTTATTAAAAAATAAAGGAGTTATATGTCTAAAGATAAAAAAGCAGTAATAGTGATAGATATGTTGGAGGATTTTGTTTTTGGCAGTTTGGCCAATAAAAGAGCAGAAGTAATTATTAACCCCATAAAAAAGTTATTAGCTTATGCCAGGAAGAAACATTGGTTAGTGGTTTATGCGAATGATGCTCATTTGCCTGGAGATCCAGAAGAAAAAGTTTGGGGAATGCATGCTTTAGCGGGGACGTCGGGAGCTCAAGTCATTAAGATGCTGAAACCACAAAAGGGCGATGTGATTTTACCAAAAAGAACTTACAGCTCTTTTTATGAAACAGGGTTGGATTTGTCATTGAGACAAAATGGGGTGACAACAGTCATTATTACAGGTCAACATACGCATATTTGCGTGCGGCATACCAGCGCCGACGCTTTTGCGAGAAATTACGATATTATTATTCCGCGTGATTGCGTTGAGTCATTTACTCAAGAGGATCAAGAAAAAGGCTTGGAATACCTAAAGATGTGTTACAAAGCGAAAATAGTGAAAGCTAAAGATTTAATTAAATAGGCCAGGGTTTTAATCTGGGGTTGGGTGAATATTTTCTGCCGGTTTTGGCCAAATTTTTGCCGTTTAAACGAACAGCATCGGCGGTAAAATCAATTTTGCCGGAAAAAATTGAACTGCCAACAGCGTAAATATCAACAGGAGTTTTAGTTAATTCAAACTGTTTGATTTTTTCCGGATTAAAGCCGCCGGAAACGATGATTTTTACCCAATTATAGCCGTTATTGTCTAAAGCCTGCCTGACTTTTTTGACCAGCAGAGGATTAACGCCGGTTTGTTGTGGAGTAGAAATATCAGCAATATTTTCGGCAGTGTCGAGACGGACCCCCCAAAGTTTTTTACCCAATTTTTTAGCTGATTCGAGGGCTCCTTTAACGCAATTATTATTAAAGTCAATCAGGCTAATAGTATTAATTTCAGGAAAATATTGATTAAATTTGATGGCGGTTTTGGCGGTGTCACCATGATAAGCAACAATTAAGGCATGGGGAATGGTTCCGACAGGTTTTTGATTAATTAAGGAGGCAGCGGCGGGAGTGCTGACTCCACTGGCGCCACCGATAAGGGCGGCATAACCATCACCCTCCTGATTAAGAAAATAATCAAAGCGGGGGGCGAAGTAGAGAACAGGTTTGCCGTTAGCGGCCACAACAGCATTATGGATATTGGTAGCAATCAGGCTGCGGCGGGCGAAAATACCTAAATAGACAGTTTCCAGATGAGCAAAATAAGAATAGTCCCCCTCAATAGTTAACACGGTTTCCCATGAGGAGATTTGATGACCGTCTTTTAATGCATGAATTTTTAACTGAGAAATAGAATCAATTGTTTGTCGAAAGAGTTGTTTAGTTTCTTCAATGCCACAAAGAGTTATGTTTTTTTGTTTTTGAAAAACCTGCAAAGTAAGGATTGGGTGGTAATTGTCGTCGATTAAAATCTTTCTGGCACGGTTAAAATATACGTCACTATAGTCGCCACGCCGGATTTTAGCAGTCGGGAAATAAAACTTAATCATGAGGTTATAATACAATATATGTCTACTATGTCAGCAGGGAATAAAGAAATTGAGTTTATTAAAGCTATTTTTGAAAAAGAAAAAAAATCAAAAGCCGTGGTGGCAGTGTCCGGTGGGATTGATTCCAGCGTGGTGTTGGTGCTGATGGTGAAAGCCTTGGGAGCGGAAAATGTTTATGCGATGCAATTACCTTATAAAAACCAGTCAGTAGAGAATTCTAGCTTAATTATCGATTGGGTGAAAATTTCAGCAGAAAACAGAGTTAAAATAAACATTGCCAAAATCGTGGATGGATTCGGGGTAAAAGACAAAGTGAGGTTGGGAAATATTATGGCACGGGTGAGAATGATATATACTTTTGACCAGGCGAAAAAACTAAAAGCCTTAGTGGTGGGGACGGAGAATAAGTCGGAAAAACTTTTAGGTTACTATACCCGTTATGGCGACGAGGCCTCAGACATTGAGCCGATTATTCATTTGTACAAAACCCAAGTTTGCCAACTGGCGAAAGAATTAAAAATTCCGGAAAAAATTATTAAGCAGGCGCCGAGCGCAGGTTTGTGGCAAGGGCAAACTGATGAGGGCGATTTGGGTTTTAGCTATGAAGAAGTAGAAGGATATTTTAAAAACAAAAAACCAAATAAAAAAATTGAGAAATGGCTAAAAAAGGTGGAATTTAAGAAAAGAGCGCCATATAATCTTGGAGATGATGATATAATATTGACCGATTATGCTAAATAAGGAATTAATTAGTTCTGCAGAAGGTCGGCTTGAGCAATACAAAGCGGACCATAGCTTTAGAGTAATGTATTTAGCGCGAGAAATATTCCGATTAGAGGCAATTAATGCTCCAGAGGAAATTCATCAAGAGCCAGCTTTTTTTATTGAGGTGCTAGATTGGGCAGGAGCATTACATGATACAGAAATGAAAGAGTTAAATGATTTTACTCACGGGCAGAAAGCGGCGGAGAAGGTTGATCAGATTATTGGCGATAAGCTTAGTGAAAAAGGTAGAAATCTCGTTAAGCTTTTATGCAATTGTCACTGGGTTGATGATAATGAAATTTATGGATTAAATCCTACAGAAGCTTGGTTATTAAAGGTATTTAAAGATGCAGATAATTTGGATGGAGTGAGATTTAGCAAAAATGGGATTTTAGACGAAAGTCGTTTTAGGCTTAGATTTCAAAGTTCGAGAGAATTAATCGGTAAGGCAGGCGAACTTTGGGGAAAAACGCACCAAATATTTGAAACACAGTATCAGGCGTTTAATGAAGTAAGCAAAGCGGCGGTTGAAATAGGTTTGATAATTCAGTAATAATAGTGTTCATGGTGACTCCGCAGCAATATACAGCTAAATTAAGCGAAAAGACACAATTAAATAAAAACTATTGTTTATTTCAACTGGAGTTAATTAAACCCAACACAATTAATTTTCAGGCCGGCCAGTATCTTTCTTTAGAAATTGGCGGCGGAGAGAAACGGGCCTATTCAATTGTTTCGACACCGACAAAAAATTACGGAGTGGATTTGTGCGTGGATTTATCGCCCCAAGGGAAGGGGACAACCTATTTAAAAAATTTACAGCCAGGAGATGAGGTAAAATTTTTAGGGCCGCTGGGTAGATTTATTGTTGGCAGAGAGAAGAAGTTGTTGTTCGTGGCGACCGGCTGTGGGATTTCGCCAATACGGAGCATGGTATTTGATTTATTGGAAGACAAAAAAGATAAACGGGAAATTTGGCTGTTGTGGGGACTAAGGTATGTGGAAGATATGTTTTGGGAAGAAAAATTCCGGCAGATTGACGAGTATTATCCTAATTTTCATTACCGGTTAGTTTTATCTAAGCCGCCGGAAAAATGGCCGGTGGAAAGCGGGCACGTGACTGATGAGATTAAGAATTTAGATTTAAACAATGATTGGGGGGCGTATTTGTGCGGAAACCAAACAATGATTGCAGAAGTTAAACAAATGTTGCAAGATAAGGGAGTACCAGAAGTCAATATTCATTTTGAAAAATTCTAAGGAGGATTCCGCCACAGGCGGATAAATATGGCGAAATATAAGATTAAAATTATTAAAGATAAGTGTATCAGCGCGGCGGCGTGTGTGGGAATCGCCCCTAAAGTTTATCAATTGGATGAGAATAATATTGTTTATGTGGCGGACGAAAACGGGGATACGGCAGAGAATATTTTATTAGGCGCACAAAGTTGTCCGACGAACGCGATTGAAATTTACGACGCGGAAACAAACGAAAAGGTGTGGCCCAAGGACTAGCTTATAATATTCTTGAGGTGCGCCTCTTGACATCAGGGGAATAACTGTCTAGGCTTAGGTCAGATATAGAGAGGGGGTGAGGTATAAATGGCTTATTCTTATAAGAATAAAAAAGGTGTAACTTATTACTTACACTTTAAAGATGTTAATCTTCGCGGCGGGAAAAAGCAGAGAATTTACTTCTTTGCCCGTGACGTGAGAAGCGGATCTTTAGATGCAGTTCCGTCCGGATATGCAGTGATGGAAACTCAGAGAACCGGAATGCCGGTTTTGAAGAAAGCTTAATTTTTTAAAGCGAAAATATACCCCGCTGCTCGCGAGCAGCGGGGTTTCTTATGACCGAATGTTAGGAAAGATTTTTTTTGAGGGTTTATTAAGAAAAGCAAAGGAGAGGAAAATAGGTAAACCGTATTTGAGATAACGGTTGATGCCATAACGCAGACGGCGATCGCTGGTTTTAACTTCTAATTCATGGAGATAACCGATTTTGCCGACGCGGCTAACTCGTCGGGCTAACTCCATGTCTTCGAAAGAGAAGAATTTAGAGTCAAAGCCGCCGACAGTGGTAAAGACCTTTTTTTTGATAGCAAAATTAGCCCCACCGAAAGAAAAATAGCCAGTGATCATTTTATTGAGCATTTCGCCTAAGGGAAAGATTAAAAAGGGGATGAGTCGATATTTTGATTTGTGATGAAAACGATAGATGCCAACTAGGGCAGCGAGATCTGGTTGGGAACTAAAAGCGTTATTAATGTTATCGAGCCAGTCAGAAGGAGCAATTGAGTCGGCGTCGATAAAGGCTAAAATTTGGCCACGGGCGACCTTAGCGCCGGCGTTACGGGCCCGGCCCGGCCCGGCCTTAGTTTCGCTAACAACACGAATATTAAATTTTTTAGCGATGGCGGCCGTGGAGTCAGTCGAGTTGTTGTCGACAACAATAATTTCGTAGGGGTGACGGTAATCTTGATTTTTCAGGGAGGTTAGGCAAAGACCGATAGATTTAGCTTCATTATAGGCAGGGACGATGACGGAAATTTTAGGTATTGGCATAGTTAGATAAGATATTATAGTATAAGTTATAAGAAAGGGAGGGAGTATGTTAAAAAAAATAATTTTAGGGTTATTGGCGGTTTTATTGATTGTCGGCGGAATAGCCGTAATCAAAAGAAATCGAAAAGTAGAAGAAAAAATCAGCCCGGAAATTACCTTGGAATCTTCCAAAATGATAACTGACCAAACTAAGCTTAAACCGGAAATGACGGAAGCAGAAAAACAGGCAATAGAGAACGCGTTTAAAGAAAAAGGGGCGGAGATGACAATGCTTAGGGACGTTGAAGGTGGTCAGACTGTGGGGACGGCTTGGAGGCAATTTGATAAAAAATTTTATTTTAAGATTGAAGCGAGCCGGTTGCCAGCTCTAGAGAAAGGTTTTTATTATGAGGGTTGGTTAGTGGGTGAGAGTGGGTTTTTTTCAGTCGGACGGATGGATGCGGGAACAGGCAAGCTTTACTACATCAGTGATCAAGATAAGAGTCAGTTTAAAGGCGTAGTGGTGACTTGGGAACCGGAGGACGGAAATCCGGTGCCGGATAAGCACATTTTGGAGGGAAATTTTTGATGATTAAAAATATTGCTTTTTTCGGCGCTTCGGAATTAAAGTCGGAAAGCAAATATTATCAGGATGCCTTTAAAATTGCCCAGGTTTTGGCAAAGAAGGGCTATACGATTGTCAATGGCGGCGGGCCGGGAATTATGAATGCGGCGACCCAGGGAGCGATATCTGTCGGAGGAGAAACGTTGGCGATTACTTTTAATCCTCAGGATGCGCCGGGATTTGAAGGTCGGTATTTGGCAAACAAAGCGGACAAGGAAATTAAAACTCATAATTACCCAGAAAGAATGTTTAAATTACTGGAGCATGCTGACTGTTTTATTATTTTTAAAGGCGGAACAGGAACGATTTCCGAGCTGGGAGCAGCTTGGGCTTTAGCCAAATTTTATTACCCCAACCATAAGCCGTTTATTTTATACGGCAGGTTTTGGCGGAAAATAATTAAAGTATTAAAAGAGGAAATGCTGATTTCGGCTCAAGCGATGAAGGTGTTTCAGTTTGCCGAAACAGAGACTCAAGTTTTAGAGGCACTGGAAAAATTATGAAGATTTATCTTGGAGCAGACCATAGAGGGTTTAAATTAAAAGAAAAATTAAAAGGGTGGTTAAAAGATCAGAAAATTGAGTGTGAAGATTTAGGCAATACTCAATATGAGATAGAAGATGATTTTCCGGATTTTGGTAAAAAAGTGGCCGAAAAAGTGCAAACAACAGGGGAAAAGGGAATTTTGCTTTGCGGGTCCGGCGGCATGGCGCTAGTGGCGAATAAATTTAAAGGGGTTTGGTCGGCAGAAGCCTATGATGTTGAGCGGGCAAAACATGCGAAAGAACACGACGGCGTCAATGTTTTATCAATTCCGGCAGATGTGGTGGATGAAAAAACAGCCTGTGAAATGGTAAGGGTTTGGCTGGAGACAGAAGTGGAACAAAAAGAGAAATATCAAAGAAGATTAGATAAAATAAAAGCAATAGAAGAAAGGAATTTTGTATGATGCGGATTGCGATTAATGGGTTTGGGAGGATTGGCAGATTGGCTTTAAGGGCGGCATTAATGAAGCATAAAAAAGAAATTGAAGTGGTAGCGATTAATACGTCCGGGAATATGGATACTAGCGGTTGGGCGCAGCTATTTGAGTATGACTCAACTTATCGAAAATATAAAGGAAAAGTGAGTTCTGATAAAAATAATTTAATTATTGATGGGATAACAATTCCGGTGTTGGCAGAACCAGACCCGAAAAAATTACCCTGGGGGAAATTAGGGGTAGATTTAGTGTTGGAGTGTACCGGTGAGTTTAGGCGGCCGGAACAAGCAGAAGAGCATTTGCAAGCTGGTGCTAAAAAAGTGTTGGTGTCAGCTCCGCCCAAAGGCGGCAGCTTACCGATTTATATCGTGGGGGTGAATGCAGATAAAAAAGGCGATGATAAGATTTTTTCCAATGCTTCATGTACCACTAATAGTGTGGTGCCGGTGGCGCAGGTGATGTTAAAAGAGTTTGGGATAGTTAAAGCGGCAATGACAACGATTCACGCTTATACTTCTGACCAGAGGTTATTAGATAATTCCCATAAGGATTTAAGGCGAGCGAGAGCAGCGGGTGTCAACATTATTCCAACCTCCACGGGCGCAGCTGACGCGGTCAATGTGGTTTTACCGGAACTTACGGGAATTTTCGACGGGATGGCGATTAGAGTACCCGTCGTAACCGGTTCGCTAACCGATTTTACTTTTTTAGTCAAAAGAAAGGTAACCAGAGAAGAGGTTAACCAGGCATTAGTTAAAGCGAGCCAGACGGAGCTAAAAAATATTTTAGGAGTAACCAATAAGCCAATTGTGTCTTCCGATGTGATTGGGTGTGAGTATTCCTCATTGGTGGATCTGGAAATGACGAAGGTAATTGACGGCGACTTGGTGAAGATTTTAGCCTGGTATGATAATGAGTGGGGTTATGTTTTAAGAATGTTAGAACTGATTCTTCAATGAAACCGATAATTACACCAACATTTTTTATTAATAGCCTGTCTGTTTTGAAGGATAGGTTGGAGTTATATGAGGGAATAGAGGGGATAACCAGAATTCAGCTGGACCCGGCAGACGAATCGTTTACGGCCAACCCCACCTTAAGCGTGGAAACGATGGTGAAACAACCAACAACTTTAAAAAGAGACGTTCACTTAATGGTGGAGGAGCCGATTGACTGGTTGGAAATTTGCCGGCAAGAAGGGGTGAATATGGTCATTGGCCACATCGAAAATATGAGCAGCCAGGAAGAGTTTATTAAGGAAGCCCGAAGGTTAAGTTTAAAAGTTGGTTTGGCCGTTGATCTGGAAACAGATTTTAATGAGCTGGAATGGCTTGTCGCCAAAGAAGCGGACTTAATTTTAGTAATGACAGTACGGGCCGGGCAGGAACAGCAAAAATTTAGTGCGGCAGCCCTAGAGAGAGTTAAGCTTTTAAGAAAAAAAGGCTTTATTAAAGAGATTTGTGTTGACGGCGGAGTGAATGAAGTGACAATTAAAGACTGTGTCAGGGCCGGAGCTGATGTTTTAGCGATTGGGAGTGCTTTGTGGAAAGCAGCCAATGTTAAGCAACAACTGGGGAAATTAATGGGGTTAGCTTATGAAATTTGACGTGGTGACATTCGGCAGCAGTTTTGTGGATGTTTATTTAACGGCCAAAGATTTTAAAGTGAGCGGGGGAAAGTTAGCCATGGAATATGGCGGAAAATTAGCAGTGGATAAAATGGTGATGACGACCGGCGGGGGGGCAACCAATACGGCGGCGGGATTTGAAAGGTTGGGGCTGCAAACTGCCTGTGTGACCTGTTTAGGTAAAGACCATTGGGGCTTGTTTATCAGAAAAGAATTGAAGAAAGAAGGAGTGTCACAGTTATATATTCAACAAGTGAACGAGCCGACCAGCTACTCAACAATTTTAGTGGGGGAAGACGGCGGGAGAACGGTTTTGGTTTATCGGGGGGCGAGTAATTATTTATCCTGGCAGAAAGTGGAATGGGAACATCTTAATCCGGATTGGTTTTACGTCTCCAGCCTAGGAGGAGAATTTAATTTATTAACCAAGATTGTCCGGGCCGGGCAGGAAAAAAGAATTAAAGTGGCTTTAAATCCGGGAATGAGTGAGATTAACTCCCCGGAAAGATTAAAACAATTTTTGCCCCATGTGGAGGTGTTAATTCTAAATCTTGAAGAGGCGGCCAAATTAACCCAGCATGAGCCAGACAATAAAACAGAAATTTTAAAAGATGTGGTTAAGCTGGGGGCAAGGTTGGTGGCGGTGACCGAAGGTAGAAAAGGGGCGACTTTACTGGAAGGGAAAAAGAAAGTGGTTTTAGAGGCAGTTAAAGCCAGGGTGGTGCAAGAAAGCGGGGCAGGGGATGCGTTTGGCTGCGGATTAGTGACAGGACTAATTAAATTTACCAGCTTAGAAAAAGCCCTGAAATTGGGATTAGCGAATGGGGCGTCAGTGGTGGAGCATTTCGGGCCAAAAGAGGGCCTGTTATTTGAGCCGGAAGTTGAGGAGTGGCTGAAGAAATGAAAATTATGAGAAGACTTGACCAAGATTTAAGAGAGAAAGATTATAGTGGAGAAGGAGAAACGGAAATAAAGAAGCGGCGGCCGAGAAAGACGATTGGAGAGGAAGGGTCCAGAAAACAGACTTTAATTGTGTTGGCAATTACGATTGGGTTGGGCCTGTTTTTTTATTTACCCACTCAGTTTAAATTGATTAAATTTAATTGGCTGCCAAAACTTAATTTCGGCGGGAGTGAAGTAATCACGATTGAAAAAACAAAAACGGAGAGCAGCCCTCCGGCAGAAATAAAGACTATTAAGACCACCAAAGAGGAAACCTTAAATTTAATTAAAAATTTATTGGCAGATAAAGCGGGGGATTGGGCAATTTACGCCGAAGATGTAAAGAAAAAGGAAAATATAAAGATTAATCAAGACGAGGTAATGGAGGCGGCGTCGGTAATTAAACTGCCGGTTTTGACAGCGTATTACAAGGCGGTGGATGAGAAAAAAATTGATCCGGCCAAGATTTATTCAATGCAAGACAGGGATCGATTAATCTATGGGACCGGGAGTCTACAGGGGCAGCCGACAGGAGCAGAATTTAGTTATCAGCAAATAGCCGATTTAGTCGGGAAAGAAAGCGATAATATGGGGGCGCAGTTATTAATTAATTTTTTAGGGGGGGCAGGGGTAGTCCAGAAAACAGTTAACGGCTGGGGTTTACAAAATACCTTAATTAATGATGATAAATCAACGGTAAAAGACATGGCTAATTTATGGGGACAAATCTATGCGGGTAAATTATTAAAAGCAGCATCAAAACAAAAATTACTGGAGAGCTTAACTGATACAATTTTGGAAACCAGAATTACCGCCGGGGTGCCTGGGGGGATAAAAGTCCGCCATAAATTCGGGAGCGAAATCGGAACGGTGAACGATTGCGGAGTGGTGGAGGCTACCAATCCTTATGTGATTTGTATTTTTTCTAATAACGCGAATGACGGTGAGGCCGAAACATTAATGCCGCAAATTTCGCAGGCGGTGTGGAAGTGGTTGGGTAAGTAGGGTTAGCGTTGGGTGGAGGCGCCGGTTAAGAGTTTGTCACGTTCTTCCTGGTCTTTTTTGGCTTTTTCTTCCAAGATGATTTTGATTTGGTCGGGAGAACAGGCTTGCTTTGGCTCGGTGCCGGGAATAAAGTATTCGGTTTTGGTCGGACAACCCTCACAGGTTAACTGGCCGGTAATGGTACAAATATTAGCCTTAATTAAATTAGCCGGAGGGGTAAATTGGTGAGCCGGTTGGTTTTGTAAGATGGCGGTGAAGATTTTATTCCAGATAGGCGAGGCGCCGGTAATGCCGGAGGCGACTTGACTCATCGGGGTGTTATCGTTGTTGCCGACCCAGGTGGCGACTAAATAATTAGTAGTATAACCAATCGTCCAGTTGTCCCGTTTATCGTTGGTGGTGCCGGTTTTGACGGCGACTTGTTGGCCGGGAACGTTTAAGTAAGACCGTAGGCCAAAGGCTTGAGCGCGAGCGAAGGGATCAGCCAGAATATCCGTTAAAATATAGGCGGTAAGAGAGTTCAAGACAGGTTCGGGATTACAGGTTAAATGTTTAGTGGTAGCCTCTGCCTGCGGCATAATTTTAGGAAAATCCTGACAGTCAAAATCCTGTAAAATTTTACCTTTAGCATCAGTAATTTTAAGAATTGGGTGGAGATTAACTTTTAAGCCTTGATTAGCTAACGTCCCGTAAACAACGGCCATATCGACCATTTTGATCTCGGCGCCGCCAAGAGTGAGGGAGAGGCCGTAACGTTCCGGTTGGTTCCAAGTGGTAATGCCCATTTTTTTACCCTCTTCAATCATTTTGTCAACACCGTAGCTGGCTAAAACTTTGACAGCCGGAACATTAACCGAATTTGCCAGAGCATAACGCAGGGTGATCGGACCATGAAAGGTGCCGTCATAATTTATCGGCGAATAAGGTTGGGTACCGGGGATGTTGTAAGTTACCGGCGTGTCCTGAATGATAGAAGCGGCCGTATAGCCGTGTTCGAGGGCATAAGCATAATTAACGGGTTTAATGGAAGAACCGGGTTGGCGTAAAGCCGTAGTTAAGTTGACTTGGCCGTCGTGGTCGAAATCAAAGTAATTCCGGGAACCGATCATAGCGAGAATTTCGCCGGTTTGCGGATTGGTGACCAGAGCAGCGCCATTAGTAATGTGAAAAGGGGAAAGGCTGTCAATTTCTTGGGTGAGGATGCTTTGAGCTTTTTCCTGAAGGGTTAAGTCTAAGGAAGTGGTGACGGAGAGACCGCCTTGTTCGACCATAGATTCACCGTACTCACTGACTAGTAAATCTTTAATATACATCACAAAGTGCGGGGCTTTGATATTTGAATATTGCGGGGCGAGTTTAATTTTTTCTGCTTTAGCCAGTTCGGCTTCCTGGGGAGCAATCATTTTTTCTTCAACCATGCGGTTTAAAACTTCGTGTTGGCGGTAAATAGCAAGATAAGGGTTAGAGCCAAAGGGAGAGTAAGTGGTGGGGGCGGCGGGAAGTCCGGCCAAAAGGGCGGCTTCGGCTAAATCAACGTCTTTAATCGATTGGCCAAAATAGGTTTGAGCGGCTTGTTCGGCGCCGTAAGCAGTGCCGCCGTAGCTGACTTGGTTAAAGTACATTTCCAAGATTTCGTCTTTGGAAAAGATAACCTCGGTTTCAATGGTTAAAATTAACTCTTTAAGTTTGCGGGTTAAGGTCCGTTCCGGAGTTAAGAGGGCGTTTTTAACCAACTGTTGAGTGATTGTCGAACCACCCTGGAGTTGGCGATTGAAAATAATTTGTTCCAAGGAACGTAAAATACCGGTCCAGGAAACACCTTTGTGAGTGTAAAAATGACTGTCTTCGATGGCTAAAGTTGCCTGTTTAAAGTGTTGAGGAATATCGCTTAAGGGGATAAGAGTGCGGTTTTGATCTTTGTAAAAAGTAAACAAGAGTTGGCCATTACGGTCATAGATTTTGGTGGAGATGGCCGGCGGATGATTAATTAAATCAGTCGGGTTAGGAAGACCTTTTAAGACGAACCAGTAGAACAAACCAGAAAGTATAAACAAAAAAATAACAACCGGAATTTTTTTAAATTTAAGCTTGATTTTGAGTGTTTTAAGACGGGGTAATTTGGGATGGGGTAATTTACGATAGGGTATTTTAATTCGGGGGAGGTTGATTGTAGGTAATTTGACTGTAATTTTTAGAGATTTTAAGAAGCGGAAAGTCGATTTATAGGCGGAAATAAAAATTACAACCGATTGAAAAATCAGCTTAATCAGCCAAAAAATTGAACGATAGGTGAATCGCCCGATAATCTCCAAAACTTTGAACATGGGGCGTATTATACCCTATAAGAAAAGAAAATGGGAGGGGTTATTTTACACTAATATTGTAGGCGGGTTCGATGATATTGCCTTTGTCGTCCAGGGGCCTGGGGCAATCAAGGCAGTAGTTTGGCTGAACAGGGTCGGAAAGCATAAAGTGTTCCTGCATTTCTAAATTCTCTCCGCCAGTGGGCGGATTACCAGGGAGAGGAGGTAGGTTGGTAGTTTTATCAATCCAGACAGATTGTTTTAGTTCCGGTTCAAGATCCGGTTCGTGGCCTTTGATAAAATATTCGAAGCGGGTGGCGTCGCAGGGATGGTCGGGATTAGGCTTAAAGCCGGAGAGACTGCAGATTTCCAGGCCGACCACGTTTTCCGGTTTTTTAGGCCATTCATCAGGTTTGTCTTTAAGGGTGTAGGTCATAATTTGGTGCCAGATAGGGGCGGCGCCGGAGACGCCGGAAACAAGATAGGAAGACATGGGGGTGTTATTGTTGTTGCCGACCCAGCTAGCGACTAAATAAGAAGGGGTGTAGCCAATGGTCCAGTTGTCGCGCAAATCATCGGTGGTGCCGGTTTTAACGGAAACGGCGTGGTTGGGAACCACTAATTGGGAGGACCCGCCAAAGGACTGACTGCGGGCATTATTATCCAAAAGGATGTGGGAAATTAAATAAGTCACTTCCGGGGGCAAAACCTTCGTGCCAACCGGAAGCTCGGTGTTTAAATCAATTTGTTCCAAGATTTTTCCCTGATAAGTGACCACCTTAAGAATTGGGGTAAGATTAACTTTCAGGCCTTGGTTGGCAAAAACACCAAAGGCGATAGCCATATCCACCATTTTGACTTCGCCGCCGCCTAAAGTTAAAGATAAACCGTAACGGGAGGGGTCGGTAAAAGTGGTAATACCCATTGCCGAAGCCGTGGCGATCATGGAGTCAACGGAGTTGGCGGCGAGCATTTTGACCGCCGGAATATTAAATGAATTACCTAAGGCAAAGCGCATCTGGACGGGGCCGTGAAATTTGCCATCATAGTTTTTTGGACAATAGGGCGGTTGGCCGGGAACTAAAAAACAAACAGGTACATCGAGAAACAGGGTGGAAGGGGTATAACCTTTTAAAAGGCCGACGCTATAGTTAATCGGCTTGATGGAAGAACCAGGTTGGCGCTGGCGGGTAGTGACATTAACATTGCCGTCAATTGAGTCGTCAAAATAATCTTTAGAACCAATCATGGCGAGGATTTCACCGGTGCGGGGAATGGTAATTAAAGCGGCACCATTACTGACATTGGCATTTTTCAACTTGGCGACTTCGCTGGCCACTGCGCTTTCGGCGTATTCCTGAAGACTTAGGTCCAAAGAGGTGGTAACCCTTAAGCCGCCTTTTTCGACCAGGGTTTCACCGTATTTATCGACTAAAAGTTCTTTAATATAAAGAGAGAAATGAGGAGCCTTAAGGTTGTTTTTGGGCGGGGCAAAGACAAGTTTTTGATTAACGGCTTCGGCATATTGTGACTTAATAATATATTTATCCTGAAGCAGACGATCTAAAACTTGATGTTGACGGTTGATGGCCAACTCCGGGTTGGCGCCGAAAGGAGAGAAGCGGGTAGGGGCCTGAGGCAAGCCGGCCAAAAGAGCGGCTTCGGCCAGAGTCAGGTTTTTGGCAGATTTGGCAAAGTAAGTTTCACTGGCCTGTTCAATGCCATAAGCGGTGCCGCCGTAGGGAACATTATTTAAATACATTTCCAAAATTTGATTTTTCCGATAGCGGACCTCGGTGGCCCAGGTTAGGATCGCTTCACGGATTTTACGGGTAATTGTCCGTTCCGGAGTAAGAAGGGAAGTTTTAACCAATTGCTGGGTAATGGTGGAACCGCCCTGAAGATTTTGTTTAAAAACCGTATTTAAAAAGGCGCGGGTGAGACCTTCCCAGGCAAAGCCGTGGTGGTGGTAAAAATTTTTATCTTCAATGGCGATGGTGGCTTGAGCAATATAGGGTGGCAGATCTGTTAGTTTAATCGGAGTGCGATTCTGTTCGGCATAAATTTCGTATAAGAGTTGGCCGTTTCTATCTAAAATTTTAGTGGAAACAGGAAATTGATCAGAGCCGAGTTTGTTGGGATTGGGCAGGTCTTTAAAGATCTTTATAAATCCATAACCGATTAACAGCAGGCTAAAAATAAAGACAAATTTTTTTACTTTGTTTTTTAGTTTCTTCTTTACTTTCTTCTTTCGCAAACCGATTAGAAATTTGCTAAAAATAAAGACAAATTTTTTTACTTTGTTTTTTAGTTTCTTCTTTCGCATAAAGATATTATATAATAGGAAACTAAATGAAATTTAAAAATGTGACCATTTCCGGCCGGGTGTGTACGGGTACCAGCACTTTAAGCCAGTTATTGACGGAAAAAATCGGCTGGCGGCATTGGAACGCCGGCCAATTTTTCAGGGACTATTGCCGGGAAAACAATTTATCTTTAGAAAACGCCTCTGATAGGTCGGATGATTTAGCCAGAAAAGTGGATTTAGAGATGAGGCAAAATTTACAAACAAAACAAAAGCAGATTATGGAGGCTTGGTTGTCCGGGTTTGTCGCTCAAGGAGTGGAAGGGGTGCTAAAAGTTTTACTGGTGTGTGATGACAGTTTGCGAATTGACAGATTGGTTAATCGTGACGGCATGACGGTGGAGAAAGCAAAGGTAAGAATCAAACAAAGAGAGCAGGAAAATGCCAAAAAATGGACACGGGTTTATCAGAAAGAGTGGCGGCTGTGGTTGCCACAAGATAAGCAAAAGTTAAAGACACCAGAAGGGTTTTTTGATTTTTGGCACCCGGCTTTGTATGATTTGGTAATTGATACTTATTCCAACAGTAAAGAAGAAACATTAAAAAAAGTAATGGAGGCCTTATGTTGAAGAAACTTTTAGTGGGTTTGGTTTTAATATTTGCGTTAGCGGCGCCGACCAGCGCTGCCAGTGATTATTACCTGCCTTATCCGGGAGCCTTGCCAGACCATCCGCTATATTGGTTAAAAATGGTACGGGATCGGATTCAGTTATTGTTAACCACCAATACTTTAGCAAAAGCGGAAAAACTGCTGTTATATGCAGATAAGCGCTTGGGTGCAGGTTGGGCATTAGTGGAAGGTAATAAGCAAGCCTTGGGTATGACAACTTTAACCAAGGCAGAAAAATATTTATATCAGGCGGTGGCACTCGGGGAAAACTCCGGCCTAAAAGAAACCTTAAAAAAGGCAGTACAAAAACATGAAGAGGTGTTGACGATTGTTAAGGATAAAGTTTCAGATGAGTTTAAAAACAGCCTGCAGGAAATGATTACCAGAGATAAAAATTATGAGGCGGGATTGGGGATCGCGACAGAAGTGAAGACGAAGATAGATTTCGGGGATAACCAAGTAGTGACAGCAACTGTGTCGGCCAGTACAGCCTTGGAGGCTTTGGAAAATGCCAGTAGTGGGGTGAAAGTAAAAGACTATGATTGGGGAAAATTGGTGGAAGAAGTGACCACAAAGAAAAATACACCCCAAAAAGCCTGGATTTATTTTGTCAACGGTGAGGCAGGCAAAGTGGCAGCGGATAAACAGGAGGTGAAAGCCGGCGACATAGTGGAGTGGCGTTATGAAAAACCTATTTATTAGTTTAATTTTGATTTCCTTGGCGATAGGGGAAAGGTTGTGGTTTGATTTGGGACCAAATGTGGAATTGATAATGACGACTTCGGTATTAGCCTCAATTTATTTAGGCAGACGTTGGGGGGTAGTGGTGGCTTTGTTAAGTTTAATGATTTCGGACTTAGTCATCGGCAACACGATGATTATGATTTTTACCTGGAGCGCGTTTAGCCTAATTGCTTTTGGTGGGAGATGGTTAAAAAATAAAGCTTTCCTTTTTGGCGCCGGTTACGGTTTGGCCGGGGCGCTGTTTTTTTACTTTTATACCAATTTTGGGGTGTGGTTGATCGGTGGGTTATATCCACATACTTTATTTGGATTAATTGATTGCTATGTGATGGGCTTGCCGTTTTTGAAACTACAGGCAGTCAGCAGTATGGTATTTTTAGGCGGAACATTAGGAATAATAAATTTATTAAACTTAAGATTTTGGGTAAGCCGGTGCCCACGCTCTGCGTAAAGCTACGCGGGGCAAGGAATTCCGGCGCTGTGCCGCAACTGTAATTCGTTTTAAGCGATAAGCCAGAAAACCAAAGCTTGAGATAGGCTCCCGAGCAGGAGGGGTTAATGGCAGAACACAGTTTTGATTGGCAAGTAGCAGGCATAGCGATTAGTAAGGCATTTGATCAGTCTTTTGGTCAGGGTGTAAATCAGATTGGTAACGAAATTAAGAATGTATTTGCCAAAACTCAAGAAATGGTCAAGCCGCAGGAGTCTTATTTTAAAACTCCATTGGAGATAAGAGATAATAAGATATATTGGCAAGATTACGAACAATCAATTAGCCACTCATTGTTACGTAATGCGGCATTATTGCGATTAAATGGGGCGTCAAAAGAAGAAATTGAGAAAGCAAAAGCGGAGTGGAAAATGTGGAATCGTTTGGAAGAGAAAATATTAGGCCTAGAGAAAGGGCAGGTGGTTCAGTTTTTGGCCTTAAGAGGAATTGATCCAGAGCTGGGAGTTGCCTTGCAACAAATTAAAAGAGAGGAAAATGAGTTGGTTTTGGAGTCGCAATTAATGCCATTTAGTCAAATTGATCAAATAGAAAATTTTAGGGAATTATTGGGAGAGAAAGGGGAAGATGTTAGTTTTGTGTCGGAAAGTGCAGATGTTGATCCAATGGTTGGTTGGGCTGTTCAAGGCGTGGCAATAGATTTTCAGCAAGATTTACCTGAATTAATTAGCGAAGCGTATCAATCGGTCCAACCAGAATTCTTGTCGACACAGCCAAGGCCGTTTTGGTCGTTTTCGGAGATAATACCGATTGTGGTAAAGCCGGAAATCCAGTTTGACGAAACAGCCACAACTTTAATCGAGCAGTCAATCGAACAGGAAAACGCGATTCCGGTTACCAGCGCAACCAGTTTCTGGTTTAAGTTAGCGGCCGCGTCAGGAGTACCAAACATTATCGAGACACCGATGCCTGAATTTGTGACGACTAACACAATTTTAAAGTCCGACACTGAAATGCTTTCAGATAGATTGCCAATAGCAATGATTAGTTGGCAATCGGATTTAGAAAAGGCAAGTGCAGAGAGGGAGGTGAAACAAGAAGAGGATGTTGTTTATCGACAAGAGCAGATGAGAAGCCCAGCGATTAAGCGGCAAGAATTAAGCAGAAAAACACAGTCAATGGAAATAATTAGGCCCGTGGAAATAGAAAAAACGGAAGCTGTTCCGAGGGTGCCGGTAGAACCACTACCGGCCGCCGCAGTTACTATTTTTGAATCACAACATATAGTTTCGCCAATTTTGATAGAAATTTCAAAAGTAATTCCAGAGCTGATTCAGTCCAAGCAACAATCAAGAAGAGTGTCCTCGGAGATCACGGACTCATTCCAGACATTCCGTTCCGGAACGGAATGTCTTGGAATGATAAAAGAAGGAGTGGTAGAAAGAAAGGCGAAACAAGAACAGACAGAGAGAGTAGTAGTTGAGCGGGGAGGAATTAAGCCTACAGGGATAATCCCTGCCTCGCCGGCAGGCAGGCTTGAAGGGCGAACAGAAAAAAGGCCAAAAATAGTCAATTCAAGGACAGTCCCTGAAGTGACTTCCGTAGAAAAGGTAGTTTATCAGGTAAAACCAAAGAAACAAGAAGTTCCGGTTTATCAAATTCCGTGGCCGAATTGGATGCCACTCAAAGACATTCCGGAGTGGGTTTGGCGGCCGGTGGCGGCAGGCCCGGACGAAATAATTGACTGGTCGTGGTTTTTGGTAACAGTGTTTTATGCATTATTGAACACAAAAGCATTACTAAAAGTAAGAGTAAATGAAAATTTTTCTTTAAATCAGGGGAGTGGTTTGGAGTTCTTGAGGAGATAATAGGCTGATATAGTCTGACGCAGATATTGGTAGTTGACGGTACTATGGCTGGGGGGATACTGTTTATTTTGACACTGTCGGTAGTGTTCTTTTTTTCACAGCCGCCGGAGGCGAGCCAAATATGAAATGCCCATTTTGTAATCAGCCTCAGTCTTCCGTCCTGGAATCACGGGATAGCGAGGATAATCAAGTAACCCGCCGGAGACGCGAGTGCGAAACCTGTCATAAACGGTTTACTACCTACGAAAGAGTAGAGGGTCCGCAGTTGGTGGTGATTAAAAAAGACAGAAGCCGGGAGAATTTTGATCGGGAGAAAATCAGACGGGGAATTAGCCGCGCCTGCGAAAAGCGATCAGTGAGCACAGATTTATTAGAAGAGATTATCGACAATGTGGAAAAAGAAATGTTAAAGAAAAAAGGCAATGAGATTTCCAGCCGACTGATTGGTAATGCCGTGTTAAAACAATTGAAAAAAATTGACAAAGTGGCCTATGTCAGATTTGCCAGTGTGTATCTGGATTTTGACGATATTGAAGATTTTACATCTTTAGTTAAGGAAATTAAATGAAAAAATTAAAATTATCAGATAACGCTTTAACGGTGTTAACCAAGCGAGATTATTTGAAACGGGATAAAGACGGAAGGATTACAGAGACTCCGGAACAAATGTTTAGGCGGGTGGCTAAGGCGATTGCAGGAAAAGATAAAGAATGGGAGGAAAGATTTTTCCAAGCAATGGCTAATTTGGAGTTTTTACCGAACTCGCCGACATTGATGCACGCGGGGACGAAGTTTAACCAGCTGTCGGCTTGTTTTGTGCTGCCGCTTCAAGATAGTCTGGAAAGCATTTTTAAAACCATGGAACACACAGCGACGATTGCCCGCACCGGCGGCGGAGTGGGGATTCCTTTGTCAAACTTGAGGCCAAGAGGGTCAAAGGTCAGGTCAACTGGCGGGATTACTTCCGGGCCGATTTCCTTTTTACAATTGTTTAACCAAGTAGCCAACGTAATTAATGAAGGTTCCAGCCGGCGGGTGGCTCTCATGGCGGTCATGAATGTGCAACATCCGGATATCATGGACTTTGTTTTTGCCAAAGGAACGGAAGATGAGATTACCAATTTTAATATTTCGGTCGGGGCAACCGATGCTTTCATGAAGGCGGCAGTTAACAACAAAGATTATGAGTTAAGGATGCCGAAAACCGAAGAGGTAGTGAAGAAAATTTCGGCCAGACGGATTTTAGACATGATTACTTTCCAAGCCTGGAAAACGGCCGATCCGGGCATGGTTTTCTTAGACAGAATGAATGCGAAAAGTCCGGTGAACCATTTGGGCGAGATTCAGACAACCAATCCTTGCGGTGAGCAGCCACTACTGCCTTATGAAAGCTGTAATTTGGGCTCGATTAATTTATCTAAATGCCTAAAAGAATCGGCCAAAGGCCGACACGAAGTGAATTGGCAGAAATTAGAAAAATTAATCAGGTTAGGGGTGAGATTTTTAGATGACGTGATTGATGTTTGTACTTATCCGATTGAAGAAATTGAGCTGATGAGCCGGCGGACGAGGAAAATCGGTTTGGGAGTGATGGGGTTTGCGGACGCCTTGACGCTTTTAAATATTGCTTATGCTTCCAATGAAGGATTGAAAACGGCCGAGAGATTGTCGAAGTTTATTCACGACACGGCAGTGAGCGAGTCCAAATTCTTAGCCAAAGAAAGAGGGTCCTTTCCGGCATTTAAGGGTAGTGCCTGGGAAAAACAAGGGTTTAGCGGGATGCGCAATTCGACGGTCAACACGGTGGCGCCGACCGGAACAATTTCGATTATTGCTGATTGTTCCAGCGGGATCGAGCCGTTGTTTGCTTTGTCATATGTGCGGAAAAATATTTTAGATGTGAATAATACCGAGTTGGTGGAAACGAATAAGTTGTTTGAGAAAGCAGCCAAGCAAAAGAAATTTTATTCGGCAAAATTAATGCGGCAAATCAGCGAGACCGGCGGAATTGATGGCTTAAAGGGTGTACCAGGGCAGTTTAAAGATTTATTTAAGGTCAGCCATGAGATTGATTGGTCCTGGCACGTGAAGATGCAGGCGGCCTGGCAGAAATATATTGACGCGGCGGTTTCTAAAACAATTAACATGTCTTCGAGTGCGACGCCGGATGATGTGCGGGAAGCCTATATTTTGGCTTATGAGACTGGCTGTAAAGGGATTACAGTTTACCGTGATGGCAGTAAAAGCCGGCAGGTGTTGAATGTAGGAATAACTAAGAGTGCCACTCAGCAGATTATTGATGATAACCGGAAATGGGTGGGGAATGGACACCGAGAGGAAGAATTGTGCCCGGAATGCGGCGGTGAGTTAACGTTTAAAGAAGGTTGTGCGACTTGTTTAGCTTGCGGCTATTCAAGATGCACAGTGTCATGAAAATAATCGAACCGAAACAATCAGCGATGGCGTTAGAGATTACCAGAAAGCGTTATTTGATGACTGATCGGAAGGGTAGACCGATTGAGACGACCGGAGAAATGTTGTGGCGGGTGGCCCAGCATATGGCCAAATTTGAGGAAGATAGAAAAATTGCAGAAGCATTTTATGAGCGAATGGTAGAGAAAAAATTTGTGTGTTCAGGCAAGGCGATGTTTGAGGCCGGCAACCCGGGCGGTACCGGCCAGCTGGCGGCCTGTTTTGTACTGCCGATTGAAGATTCAATTGACTCAATTTTTAAAACTTTGGGCGAGGCGGCGGTGATCCATAAAAATAACGGGGGAACAGGATTTAACTTTAGCAAAATACGGCCGCACGGCGACAAGGTAAAAAATGTGCCGGGAGCGGCATCCGGGCCAGTGGATTTTATTAAAGCGTTTTCGGCGGCTTTATCCAAGATTTTACAGGGAGCAAAACGGCAGGGGGCCAATATTGCGATTTTGAATGCCGACCATCCGGATATTGAAGAGTTTATCAAAATGAAGATTGAAGACGGGACAATTAAAAATTTCAACGTCTCGGTGGGGGCGACGGACGGGTTTATGAAAGCGGTTCTCAATAAAAAGCCGTGGCGGTTAATTAACCCGCGGACGAAAGAAGCAGTAAAAACAATCAGGGCAGATAAATTATTTGAGTTAATCTGTCAACTGACATGGCAGACGGCCGATCCGGGAATGGCATTTTTAGACAGGATGGAGAGGGATAATCCGACGCCGACTTTAGGGAAAATTGAAGCAACCAACCCTTGTGGGGAAATTCCGTTACTAGCCTATGAAAGCTGTAATTTGGGCTCGATTAATTTATCAGAACACCTCAAAAATGGGGTGGTAGACTGGACAGAACTAAAAAAAACCGTGCATTTAGGAGTGAGGTTTTTGGATAACATGATTGAAGTAAATTACTATCCTTTGGAGGCGGTGGAACGAATGGTTAAGGATGGAAACAGAAGAATCGGTTTAGGGGTAATGGGGTTTAGCCATTTGCTGTATAAATTAGGTATTGCTTATAACAGTGAGGCGGCGGTAAAGTTGGCCGAGAAAGTGGCTAAATTTATCCGACAGGAAGCGGATAAAGCCACGGAACAATTAGGGAAAGAAAGGGGTAATTTTGGCAATTACGATGTATCAATTTATGCCGGAAGTGGAAAAAATAGAAGAAATTGCGCCACGACCATGATTGCCCCGACGGGAACAATTTCGATGTTTGCCGATTGTTCCAGCGGAGTTGAGCCGGTGTTTGCTTTAACCACCACCAGGAAGACTTTTTTTGAAGACAGTCGGAAAAACAGTTCGACTAAAGAAATGACAATGGTCGATCCGGCGTACCAGGAGTATAAAAATAAATATGACAAAAATGTGTTTGTGACAGCGCACGAAATCGGTTGGCAATGGCATGTTAAAGTGCAGGCGGCCTGGCAAAAGTATTTTGATAATTCTGTTTCCAAGACAATTAATTTCCCCAAAACCGCGACCGTGGACGAAGTAAAAAAAGCATATTTAACGGCTTGGAAGTTGGGCTGTAAAGGGATTACGGTTTACCGCGACGGCAGTAAGGACGATCAGGTGTTGAATAAGAGCGTTCCGCCAGCTGGCGGATGTCCGGAATGCGGGGAAGAGTTAGAAATTAAAGAAGGCTGTCAGACATGTAGAAACTGCGGTTTTAGTAAGTGTAGTTTATGACAGATTTAACTAAAATTAAAAAACGAGATGGGCGGATAGTGGCATTTGAAGAGGCTAAGATTATTTTGGCTATTATGAAGGCTTTGAGTGCGATTGGAGAAGTACAAGGGGAGATAAAACGAAGAAATGAGGCGGAGAGACTAACTAAAATTGTGATTACGATTGTGAAAAAAGGGATAAACGGGGAGATTCCGACAGTGGAACAGGTACAGGACGTGGTAGAGCAAGTGTTAATGGCGGCCGGCCATTACGAAGTGGCCAAGGCCTATATTCTTTACAGGGAAAAACACCAAAAAGTCAGAAAAGTTAAAGAAATTTTGGGAGTGAAAGACGATGTGGGCTTAAGCACGAATCAACTAAAGGTTTTGGAAAACCGATTTTTACGGCATGATGAGTCCGGGAAGGTAACGGAGACTCCAGGGCAGCTGTTCAGGCGAGTGGCGAAGTTTGTTGCCTCCGCCGACGCTAAAGCTGTGGCGGACAAGTGGGAAGAGAAATTTTATGAGGTAATTTCAAAGATGGAGTTTGTGCCGGCAGGATGTTATTTTAGGGGCGCGGGAACAAAGTCGGCGATGCTGGCGAATTGTTTTGTGCTGCCGATTGAAGACAACATGGAGGCGATTTTTGACAGTGTTAAATATTTAGCCTTGGTCCAGCAAGCGGGTGGGGGAACGGGTTTTAATTTTTCCAAATTGCGGCCCAAAGGCGATTATGTTAAAAGTTCCGGTGGCTTTGCTACCGGGCCAGTGTCTTTCATGAAAGTATTTGATGCGGCGACCGGGCAGGTAATGCAGGGCGGTTACCGGATGGGGGCGAATATGGGAATTTTGAATGTTGACCACCCGGACATTATGGAATTTATTACCTGTAAAACAGAAGAAGGAGAGATTAGTAATTTTAATATTTCGGTTGGGGCGACGGACGGGTTTATGAAAGCGGTCAAGGCAGATAAAGATTTTCATTTAAGAAACCCGAGAAATAGAGAAGTGGTACAAACAATTAAAGCCAGGCAATTGTTTAACCAAATTGTGACTTTGGCTTGGAAGACCGGTGATCCGGGGATGATTTTCTTGGACAAGATTAATAAAGACAATCCGGTGTTAAAAACTTTGGGGCCGCTTCAGGCAACTAATCCCTGCGGGGAACAGCCGCTGCACCCGTTTGATGTGTGTAACCTGGGATCAATAAATCTGGCCAGATTTATTGTAAGTAATCAAAGTAGCAAAGGTAGTAAAAGTAAAATTAACTGGGAGAGATTAGAACAAGTGACGAGAATTGCCGTACGCTTTCTGGATGACGGGGTCGATGCCAGCCGTTACCCTTTGGAACAAATAGCGAAAATGGCCCAAGCGAACCGGCGGATTGGCTTAGGGGTGATGGGTTGGGCGGACACGCTTTATCAATTGGGGATTGGCTATAACACGCAAGCAGGGGTAAAGTTAGCAGAAGAAGTGATGAATTTCGTAACCCAAACGGCGGTGGATGAATCGCAAAAACTAGGGAAGGAAAAAGGAGTGTTTAAAAACTGGAAAGGGAGCGAGTATGAAAAGCAGGGGATTAAACGGCGAAACTTGGCAGTGACCACAATTGCGCCGACAGGAACGATTTCCATGGTAGCTGATTGTTCTTCAGGGATTGAACCTGTGTTTGCCTTAAGTTACACCAAAAATGTCATTGACGACAATGGGTTAAGTTATGTTAATCCATATTTCAAAAAGGCGGTGGAGGCAACTAAATTAAACGAAGAACAGAAAAATGAGGCATATCAAAGGGTTGCTAAATCAGGTAATTGTCAGGAAATTGAGTATTTACCAGACTCAATTAAAAAAATCTTTATTACGGCTTATGATATTAGTCCGGAGTGGCACGTTCGGATGCAGGCAGCGTTTCAAAAATACACGGAAAATGCGGTTTCCAAAACGATTAATTTTCCCCAAAACGCCGGCATTGATGATGTAGAAAAGGCTTATTTATTAGCTTGGGAACTAGGTTGTAAAGGGATTACGATTTACCGGTCAGGCAGCAAAGATGTGCAGATACTAACAAATGACCAATTTTCAAAATCCAATTTACAAACATCAAAGAGAAAATTGATTATCCAAAGCAAGGTGAGAATTAAACCTTTGAAAGATGTTTGTCCGGAATGCGGGAGTGTGATGGAAATGGCCGAGGGGTGTTCGAAGTGTAGAAAATGCGGGTTTTCAAAATGTTCGGTGTAAAATGTTTTGGTTCGACAATACAATCTTTTCGTGCTCACGCGTTGCCCGATGGGCGCACATGATTGCGCGCGAAAATCTCGTATTTGTCTGCACCAATAATTTTTATGCAAATCATTTTGGCATCAGATTCTCCAAGAAGAAAGCAGTTGCTGGCGTTAATGGGTTTGGAGTTTAAGGCTATGAGTCATCGGGTTGATGAGAAAATTTTTTCCGTTAAAGATCCGGAAGAGTTAGTGGGGCAGTTGGCGATAGTAAAAGCATTGTCTGTGTCTGGTAATTTGGTGATCGCTTCAGATCTCGTGGTGAGCTTGGGAAATAAAATTATGGGTAAACCAAAAAATAAAAAACAAGCCAGAGAATTTTTGAAAGATTTGAGCGGGAAAACACATCGAGTTTGGTGTGGAATTTGCGTAAGCAATAAAGATAAAACTTTGATGAGCGTAGCAGTTAGCCAGGTGAAGATGAAAAAATACTCTGACGAAATTATTGAAAAATATATTAAAAAATTTCAAGTTTTGGATAAAGGTGGGGCGTACGCGATTCAGTTTGAACTAGCGGGCTATGGCAGTTTAGTGGCCAGTTTTAAAGGGGGGATTACCACAATTATCGGACTACCATTGGATCATTTGGAAAATTTATTAAATGAGTTTGGGGTAAAAGTAAAAAGTGATTGGAGAAAGAAGTGTAAAATAGAGACAGGCTATGAATACTAAGGGTTTAGTTTACGTATTTACTGGAAACGGCAAAGGAAAGACAAGCGTGGCGCTGGGGGTGGCAGTGCGGGCGGTTTGCGCCGGGAAAAAAGTCGGCTGGGTGAGTTGGTATAAGGAAGAGCGGTGGCCGATTAGTGAAAAAAAATTAAAACTAAAAAATTTAAAGATGTATTGGTTGGGAAAGGGATTTTACAAATTACCGACAGATCATGCTTCCCCGCAAAAGCACCGCGAAGCGGCGCTCGCGGGGCTAGCGCAAGCAAAGAAATTTTTGGGGAAAGTTGACGTGTTGATTTTGGATGAAGTGAATAATGCCGTCCATGATAAATTGATTAACCTAAGTGCTCTAATTAACCTAATTTCTAAGCGGGGAAAAACACATTTGATTTTGACAGGCAGGGGGGCTGCGAGGAGACTCCTCGCAGGCGCGGATTTGGTGACGGAGATGAAGAAAATCAAGCACCCGTTTGATAAAGGTATAAAGGCAGTTAAGGGTTTGGATTATTAGTGGTATTATTAAAACATGACTGCCCCAGCTGATGATTATCAAAAAACACCACAAAAATTCTCGGGAATAAGTGTTTCTCAAGGGAAGGAAAAATCCTCCTTCGCTGAAAGCTCCGACGGGACGAGGCAGGATAAAAATCCAATTACCGAATATACCAGAAACGTAGATTTGGAGCCGGAAGTGGAAGGCTGGCTGGAGAAATTGGAAAAAGAAGATACAAAACTACAGCAACCGGTTACGGATCAAACAACTGGCCAAACTGTTTTGGATGACAGTCAGCAACAAAAACCTGGTTTTAAGGTGGTATTGCCGATGACGAAAGACGAAGTAGAAAAAGGCTTACGTCATAAAATTATTGACAGCGTTAGGTGGTTGGCCGAATGGTGTATTAGAATGATTAAGATGTTCGGGGTAAAAGTGGCC